>PWGE01000415.1 GCA_003554345.1 Candidatus Sumerlaeota bacterium
CCGGCTATACCTCCAAAAACCATGGGTTTTTGTTTTTGCACAGCAAAGGCGTTTAACTCCAGACTGGTTTGAAAACTGTCGGTGGCATCAATGAGTATCTGGTAATTATTTAACCACTGTTCCTGATTTTCTCTGGTGAGTCTGGTGTTGGCAATCTCTATTTGCACTTCACTGTTCACCTTTTCCAGTCTCCTTTGAGCGGCAATTACCTTGCTTTCACCTATTTCTTCTTCGGTAAACAGGGTTTGTCTATGAAGATTGGAGAGGTCAACCTTATCAAAATCAAGAAGGAGCAGTTTGCCCGTTCCTGCTCTTACCAGGTTATCCGCAATGATATTGCCCAGTGCTCCACATCCCACAATTGCCATGTGACTCTTCCTGATTTTCTCCTGGTTCTTCTTTCCGATAAAATGGCAGGATAGCTGTCTTTGATAACGGTTTTTCATTTTGAATATTATAAGTGAGAACCATGAAATGTTAAGGTTTTTATGGTATAATATTGAAAAATAAAAGTGTTCAGGAAAAGTTTCAAAATCGCCATGGAATGAGTTGGGATTAAGCAAGAGAATATAGTGTTTGGTTTAAGAAGTTTTTCCTGATGAAATGTTTGTCCCTTAAATTATTGTCTTCATGAAAGATTCAAGATGAAACCGCAAAAACCCCTTGTTATTTCAGGAATGGGAGTAAATAATAATCAATTCCTGTCATTCTCATAAACATCATATCAAAAGTATTCCCGAGTTAGTAGCCCCTGCCGGAAATGCGGAGAAAGTAAGATATGCGGTGGCTTTTGGGGCTGATGCGGTCTACTGTGGGCTGAAAGATTTTAATTTAAGAGCCGGGGCTGAAAATTTTTCCCTGGAAGAACTGCCGCCGATTCTTGAAGAAATTCATCAGGCGGGAAGAAAATTTTACCTGGCGCTTAATATCTTCGCCCGTCCAGAACACATACAGCATTTACAGGACATACTTCCCCGTCTTAGCCTTCTCTCCATTGATGCTATCATTGTTTCAGATCCGGGGGTAATTTCCCTGGTAAGAAAGTCGGTCCCGAATATTCCCATACATCTTTCCACGCAGGCTAATACAATGAATGCTCAGGCTGCCGAATTCTGGCGGCATGCTGGTATCAAGCGTATTATTCTGGCCCGTGAATTATCTCTGGAAGAGCTTCAGGATATCCGAAGACAATTTAAGGGAGAACTGGAGGTTTTTGTACACGGGGCAATGTGCATGTCTTATAGCGGAAGATGTTTTCTGAGTGATTATATGGCATCTCGCAGAGCAAACGAAGGGGATTGTGCTCAGCCGTGCCGCTGGACATACCGTTTGCAGGAAGAAAGGCGATCTGAGGAACCTCTGGTGGCGGAAGAAGATGAAAAGGGCACCACTTTTTTGAGTTCGTATGATTTATGCCTGATGCCCTATCTTGACAGATTGGTGGACTGCGGAATCGATGCTCTGAAAATAGAAGGGCGGATGAAAACAATATATTACCTGAGCTGGGTGATACATGCTTATCGCAAGGCACTGGACGAGTATAAAACAACAGGTTTGATCGATACCCGAAAGTACATGTCATGGCTCGAGAGAGTTTCCCATCGAAAGTATAGCAATGGTTTTCTTTTTTCCCGTTCGCCCGGCCAGCAATACGGGCGGCCGGCTTACCATCAGGACACAGAATTTGTGGGAGAAGTGAGAAAACTTATCAATGGGTTGTATAAAGTGGATGTCAAAAACAGAGTGTCCTGCGGAGAAGTTATCCGCTATTTTTCGCCGGTAGATGATCAGGAAACAACAGTCAAGCAGATAAAGAATGAGCGTGGCGAATCTCTTTCTACAGTCCATTCCGGTCAAATATGTCTGATGGGTTTTACAACCGAACTTCGAGGGAAGCCGGTTCTTCTGTATCGCCATGTCAAGGAGCAGGAAAATGGATAAAAGAACTAAAATTGTGGCAACCATTGGGCCTTCCAGTTCAGAGCAGAAGACCCTTAAAAAACTTATAGAATCCGGCGTCAATGTTGTAAGGTTAAATTTTTCTCATGGTTCTCATGAGTCCCATGGAAGAATCATAGAAAATGTCAGGGAAATAGCTGCAGAGAAGGATACACCTGTTGCAGTTTTGCAGGATCTATCCGGCCCTAAAATACGTCTGGGAGAGTTTGCTGAGAAGATACCCCTCAAAAAACATGACAGGTTTGTTCTGACCACTGATGAGACGGATGTATCAGCAAAAAAAGTGCCTCTCCGTTTTAAATCCCTCTGTGAGTATGTAGAGCCCGGTCAACGAATCTTGCTGGATGATGGCAGGATAGAGGCGGTGATTCGAAAGGTAAGAGATAAAGAGATAACAGCAGAAGCTCTGAATCCGGGTGTTTTGCAGTCTGGAAAAGGAATAAATCTACCGGATGGTGGGGCTCATGGTATACCGGTATTAACGGAAAAAGATAAACAAGACCTGGAATATGGTTTAAAAAAAGGAGTGGACTGGATTGCTTTATCTTTTGTGAAGACGGCTGAAGATATCCGTGAATTAAAAACCATCATCAGTTATCTGGGATATCAAACCCCTGTCATTGCCAAAATCGAAAAACCGGAAGCTCTCGATGATCTGGAGCGTATTATCTGCTCAGCAGACGGGATAATGGTGGCACGGGGAGATCTGGGAGTGGAAATACCCCTGGAACGAGTGACCCTGGAGCAGAAAAATATAATCCATCTGGCTAATTCCTTTGCCCGACCGGTTATAGTCGCCACCCAGATGCTTGAATCGATGGTGGAGAATTATCAGCCAACCCGCGCTGAAGTGGCAGATGTGACAAATGCTATACTCGATGGTGCTGATGCGGTTATGTTGAGCCAGGAAACAACTATTGGTAAGTATCCAGTAGAAACTGTTAAAATAATGCACAAAATCTGTCAGCAAACGGAGCATTCTCTTGATTATATCGAAATTCTGGAAAAGGAAATAAATTATGGAGATACCGATCCCACGAATGCTATTGCTTTTTCGGCTGTCAGTATTGCCCAGAAGCTACAGGTGAAAGCAATTGCTTGTTTTACCATGAAAGGAAATACCGCCCGGATTATGACACGTTATAAGCCATGTGCCCCTATACTGGCTCTTACCCCTTCTTCGGAGACGTATCATCAACTGGCTTTGAGCTGGGCTACTACACCGGTGATGGTAAAAAAATTCAATGACACATCCGAATTGCTGGCGATTACACAAAAAATTTGTTGCAAGAAAGGTCTTGCGTCACCAGGAGATTTTGTGCTGGTGACAGCCGGATTGCCTTTTCAGAAAAGTGGTGAGACAAACTTTATAAAGGTGAAAAGAATAGATAAAGTGACGTGAGTTGATATGAGCACTTCATACATAAAATGCTGATGAAATCAAGGCTTGATTATCCGGGGAGTAAATTACGCAGATGACGATGTCGCCAACAATGAATCCGCCAGAGTTTGGACTTGCAGAATACAATGTAACAAACCCCAGAGTAAGAGTGTATCACGCAAAGTTCTC
>PWGE01000288.1 GCA_003554345.1 Candidatus Sumerlaeota bacterium
GTCCAGTTATCACCGCCATCAGTTGATAAATCCAGATACCATGTTGATGGGTCATCACCGTCCCAGGTCCGCTGGTAAAAAGAAACAGTGCCTGCTCCATCGGATTTGTCAAAATTCATTTCAGCATAGCCTTCACGGACACGAGCAGAGCGACCGGTTTCCATGTCTTCATATTCTCCATCGAGAAAATTATCTTGTCCATCAGTAGTGCCGATCAAGGCATCATCCATAAACCATTCTCCCATTGAACACTCGACAGTCCCGGCAGCATAACCAGTTTTAGATCCATCAAAATCTTCCAGCCATTCAGCAGAAACGGGGAGCATAAAACCTGTAATACAAAACACAATCAAAAAAATGTACAAGAAATGTTTTTTCATTTCCTTACCTCCTTATAAATATTTTGGTATTTGGTATGATACTTCAAAAGGTAAGACCCTTTACTGCTTCTCACTGCAGATTCCCCACTTTCCATCTTCAATTATAACTGTGTTAATGTTTTTTGTTAATATACTCTCAACGTCTTATTATAATACTTTTGAAGAAAAAATACAAGTGAAAGTTTGATTGAGATTATTGCTGTGCGTAACTTATGAAAACCGCTGGATGGTTGTTTTCGTAAAATAATCTACTGTATTTTGGGGTGCGATTCAGTGCCAATGAAGAAAAGAAAACTTGCACAGGATTAAAAAAGATAAGAGAGGACAGAAAATGTTTTATGTTGATTATTGAATACTGGGAGCTGACCGCTGATCCGGCATCAAGAAGATTTGCAGAATGGGTGAAGATAAGTGCATCTCGCAAAGCTGTAAATCCTCCAGGGTGAACTTTCAGGAAGGCAGAAAAGTACTCCCGGAAAAAATCAAACTCCTGGTTTGCCAGTCCTATCAGTCATATCCGTCCTGTTGCTCCTATCGGTCCCATTTCAAAAAAAAGAGGCGAGCTTTTTTCAGCCCGCCTCTTTAATTATTGGTTCAGCTCAGAAAAGTGACTTAGTACAGACTCCAGTCGCTGATGGAGCTTAACTCATCCATATTGCGGGGGATTATTCTCATGGTATCATGCCACACGGAGAACACACCTATGAAATTAGTTGGACCTTCAGGTACATCTTCTCCCACATAATCCAGGTTATCATGCGCAAGCCTTATTTGTATTTCATTTTCTTCTGTATCTTCAAAAGTATAAGTGCTGGTCACCTCAAAGGTATCGTCTGGGCCTCCAACATATTCCAGGTCATCAACTCTGATGAGCATTGCCTGCAGCATGCGGTCACCATCGTGGTCATCAAGAAGATCCTGGATAGTGACTACAGTCGGGTCTACTTCATCGAATCCGACCACCGATGGAAGGGGGGCGTCTGAAGCGGGAACAAATTGCACCATATTAGCAAATGGTGAAAAACTACCTGTTAAATTTTCTATCACATCTCCTTTGTCAAATTCTCCCCAGGGGATGTTTTCATTATTATCGTCAATGAGCATAGCTGCGGTATCATCCTGAATAAACCTTTGATTTCTGTCACTTCCTCTAAAGGTGACGGTTGCCTCTCCAGTCAAACGGAAATATCCATCTTCTTCAGCGTAATCTCTTAATTCTGCAATGTCAGAAACATCAGTTGGAAACTCATACTCACCGGTCACAACAGAACTCGGCTCCATATCGGGAGCATCAGCATAAGCCTTCACAGTGGTGGTTTCACTGATTTCAAATGGATCAACATATTCTATAGGATCATTTTCCTCCTCAGTGGGATCTGTGCCGTCCAGGGTATACCAGATTTCGGCATCAGGAGTGTCACTTTCAAGTGTAAGATCAAAAGGTTCAAAGACGGAACCCGGTGTAGGATCGAAAGTAGGGGCTAAGGTTACGTCTTCGTCAACAAAATCAGTAATTATGATCCGATCAAAATTAACTCTTTCGTCATTGTCATCAGCTCGAAGCCGAATACGAATATCGCCGGTTTCGTCGACCTCTACACTCTCATGTTCATGTACTCCGCCCGGTCCGGTATCTCCCGATGCGACTTCAGTCCAGTTATCACCGCCATCAGTTGATAAATCCAGATACCATGTTGATGGGTTATCACCGTCCCAGGTCCGCTGATAAAAAGAAACAGTGCCTGCTCCATCGGCTTTGTCAAAATTCATTTCAACATAGCCGTCCTGAACTCGAGCAGAGCGACCGGTTTCCATGTCTTCATATTCTCCTTCGAGAAATTGATCTTGAGCCAATGCCCCAATCATGGCATCAACAAAATACCATTCTCCCATAGAGCATTCAGCATAACCATCTGCATAGCTTCCTTTGGTACCATCAAAATCTTCCAGCCATTCAGCAGAAACGGGTAGCATAAAACCCGTAATACAAAATACAATCAAAAAAATGTGTAGAAAATACTTTTTCATTTTTACCCTCCTTCTTATTGTATGTGATTGTAATCAGAACATATTTATCACTCAAAAACATTATACCGAAAAAAAACAGTATGAGCAACAAAAAATGAAAAATATTATTCTATTCAGAGAAAAAACCTGGAAAATTTTTAATACCTCTTGATAGGGGCCACATTAAAACTTTTACAGGATACAACAAGAGAGCAAAACGCCTGTGTTGTCTTTTTCCCCGGGTGTTTTTCGAAAAATGCAAGTTTCTGGTACCTGGTTGAACTTTCAGCATTTTTGCCTGTTCATCGCCGATGAGCTGTGGACATTTCTAATCACTCTCCTGATTTTAGTTCATTTTTTCTGTTTATTTTACTCTTTTCATGATATAATTTTTGGTTCATAAAATTTACAATGAATGTGGATTCTGTCTTTTCATTTTGTTTTTGTACTGTTTGTCAATAATGTTCAGGGTTAACCGTTTTATTTACTATAAACATGAGAAAGAAATAAGGAGAGAAAGGTATGTACTCAATAAAATCCCATCTACGGGCTTTCTTTCTGATAACGTTTGTTGCTGTTGTCAGTACGGCTCTATATGCTGAAATGGTCATTCATTTTATCGATGTTGACTGGGGGGATTCTATTTTTATCGAAACACCGTGCGATAGCACAATACTTATTGATGGGGGTTGGGATGACCATCGGGGACAGAGGACGGTGGATTACCTAAAAGCACTGGGTGTGGAAAGAATTGATAAAGCCATTGCCACTCATCAACATGCCGACCATGTCGGTGGATTGATACTTGTTTACGAAGACCAAGATTTAGAAGTAGATGTTACTTATGACAGTGGCTATAATCATGATACTTCAACAGCTGCCAGGTACCGTGATCTTGCTCAGGAGCACAGTGAGTTCAAGGTGGCGCGCGCTTTTGATACCCTTGACCTGTCCTGCGATGACCTGGAAATGACGTTTATTCATCCTTATGAAGGAGCCGAGGGTCCTATTCATTACATGAATCTCGTTCTCAAGATAGAATACAAGGATTTTTCTGCTTTACTAACAGGTGATGCAGATAAGGACGTTGAGGAATCAATGCTTGAAGATGCTCAGACCGCTGGTTATCTCCCCA
>PWGE01000385.1 GCA_003554345.1 Candidatus Sumerlaeota bacterium
ATAATTTCGTAATAATTTCCTTCAATTTCTAGTCTATAATCGCTCAAATCTAAATCTATTGCGTGGCTGAAAGTTATCCAAAAATCTACCTCGCTATGGCCAATTTGCTGAAATTTTTCCTGTCCTTCTATGCCAATTATTCCTTTATGTCCCCAATAAGTTTCTACATCTTGCCACTCTTTGACTGTTCCCATCGGATCGTCAACTTCTACATAGTCTTGGACGGTTACTCTAATGCTGTTTGAGTACATATCACCACCTCAATTCTTATCCCCATTTCATTTTGCGGTATTCCTGTAACTCTTGCATTTCTTCTTCCGTCCAGCTTATATTACCTATACCCTCTTCCTGCTCACTTGATATCCCATTAGCTCGACGGTTATATTTCCTCATTACCATCTGCAAAACCCAAAGTTTGATGTCCTCGGGAATTTCTAGCTCGTTGCCATCCTCATCGGTGAAATCATTGTTCATATACCTATCAGCTTTTGCTTTGACTGAATTGTATATAATCTCAATTACTGGCTCATCTGCCGGGTCTGCTCTCATATAATCACGCAACACTTCAACCTCGGTCTTTTCTTCAGTTGATAGGTCTAGCCTGTTCTGTACTGCGGTAGTCATATTAATCACCTGCCACTTCTATATAATTAATAATGATGAACACTTTGTTATCCCCAGTGGCAGTAGTTAACTTTACAGGCTCATCAACTCCGCCCTTTATCGTTGATACGGTAGGTGCAAATCTGTTGTTAACCGATGAATATAGCCTAGCTATTTTTTTGCCATTAAAGTCTAGTTGTACTTCTCCGGAATTGGCTTTGGTGTGAATTGAAACATCTTTGACAACTATCTTATTACCCTCGCTAGGGCTAATTATCTCTTCTTCCGTTTGATTTTCCACGTATTCCTCCGCAAAAGTTGACTCAATCGATTGTGACTCAACCTTGTATGCTCTTTCTCTATTTTTTAAGTTTGTTATCCTATGAAATTTTTGGTCTCCCATTTAATCACCTACCTTAATAAAAAGCGGGCTGCTAACCCGCTATATTTATGCTCTTTCAACTCCGCCAAAATCTAGATTAGCAACTGCAAACTCTAATTCATCCTCATTACCTGCAATATCGCCACCGACTTCAACGGTTACATTGCCATCATCGTCTTTGTATTTAGCTGACTCAATTCGCACCATTTTAGCTTCCCCGTGTGCGACTGTGAACTCTAATGGAACATATTCTTCATTAGCTTTCTGCCAGGCTACATCGCCACCTGCAGGAATGGTAATATCTGCTGCCCCTTCATCTCCGCCAGAATAATCAACCACCAAAATAGCGTTGTCGGTCAATAATTCAAACTCATACTCACCCTCTGTTCCTTGGCCGTCAGTTTTCTCAAAGTCAACCTCTTCATTTAGCTTAGCATTACTAACTGTAATTTCAACTGCCATCTTTTATCACTCCTTTATTTATTCTGCTTGGTGTCTCGCTCTGATTGTAACCATACAATTCGGATCGACAACTTTTCCACCGTACACATATAACCCTTTCATGGCGTCGGCAAAACTGTCCTCTGGTCGGTATGCTTCCATGTTAAGGATCTGTTCAGCAAACGAAATAGCTCGCCTAGTACCGAAAGGCATTAGGCTATCGTCGTCGTTGCCGTAATCTTCACGCAAGTTGTTGCTCATATACAAGCTAATCCCTAACGCTTCTCCTACATATCCATCATTTTCAACCTGGTCAGCCGCAAAACTACCTTGCTGTTCAAAGATTTTGGCTAACACAAGTTTCTGCATATACCACGGCGTAATTACACCCCAGCGGTCAGCTTGCGGAACATTAGCCTCATCTAGCTTTCTGTTAACCTGTGATAAATGCTCATACACGTCTTGAGCTTGTGTCTCTCCTGCGTCCTCAATGCGATGGGCTTCTTTTGCGAACTCAGCAAGGAATTTGTCTGACTCATCGCTTAATGCGTGGGCTGCTTCTTCCATAGCTTCATCCATCACTTTAGGTCTCTGTTGTGCCTGGTCAATGTCATCAATTGAAAAGTTGAAGTATTTAGCTTGATCAATGGTCAAGATGGTCTGAGCGTCGTCTAACTCATCACGCTCAATGTCGTCTCCTTTCTTGTAATCTCTCACCGTAACCGGGCCAATACTATTAATCTTGACAGTATCTCCGTAATTCGCAATATCTCCTTCCCAATCTGTGTTAGCTACCTCAGCAAGAACATGGTCTTTCCGTAAATTTTCTAATAATCTCGCGCTCCAAATTTTAGGAATAAAATTCTCTAATGCCATCTTTTATCACTCCTTAATTATTTTCTAGGACTTTCTGCACCTTGTCCCAATTCTCGTTGATCTGCTCCTCTGTCATTTGTTCAATAGATTCAACTGACAACTCGTCAGTACCTACATCTACACTGGCAGGTTCTTGGCCTTTCACTTTCTCGGTAGCAAAAAGTGTTGGCCGTTGTTCCTGCACCTGCTCTAGTTGTTCATCAAAGTTCTCCAAGTTGCCTTCTTCATCAAGCTCTAATTCTTCGGTGTCAAAATCATTCATTAGCAAGTCAACCGCGTCCTCGTTAGCGTTGCTTTTGAGTAGTTGCTTCTCTAGTGTAGATTTTTTCTTGATTTCCTTAATTCGCTGCTCTTCCTGCTGTTTGTATTCTTCATATTCGGACTTAATAGACTCTAGCTCCTCTTGTAGCTCCTCGCTATCCTCTGCCTTGTTGCTTAGCTCATCTAGTTGTTCATTAGTCTGTTCTAGTTGCTCTTTGGCAGTGTCTAACTCACTTTCTAACTCCTCAACTTTATCTGCTTTCTTGTTGTATTCGTCTTTTGGTACAGCGTGCTTAGGAAAAAAATCTGATTTGAATGTCGCTAGTGCTTCCTCAGCATCTGCAACGCCAACTTCTTCTAGAAATTCTTCCATCCATTCCATTTACACCATCTCCTTTAGTTTTTATAGTGTTCTACACTTAGGATTAATTTTATACTCTTGTTTGAGTAACGCTAATGAGTTTAATGACTTCTAGCTTGGTCATATCTTTAGTCGTCTGTCACAACTATATAACCTGCAACACATCTGTCATGAATATCATCTTCTGCAGTTCCTAATTGTCCGGGTGTTGGGCCACTTCCACCAGTTTCATCATTAACAAAATCTTCATCTATCGGTATAGCGTTATCCTCTGAATATTTTTCTCCCATACCGCCGTCTGCCGAATGATTAGCAGCAGCATCTTCGTATCTGCCTCCGGGTGCACCTCTCACTCTATCGTCACCGCTCGGAATCCAATATTTCTTCATTTCTACACCTTGATTTTTAGCATATTCTAAACTTTCCATCTTTCCTTGCTCTTGCACTCTATGACCTTCTGTTCTAACAATTCTCATAGCCTTGCTAAAATCACCTTCAAGTGTATCTTTGAGCCTGCCGCTCATCTGTGTATAAGTTTCATTATCCATCAATCCTTGGCCAATTGTCTCCTGTATTCTTGTTATAA
>PWGE01000330.1 GCA_003554345.1 Candidatus Sumerlaeota bacterium
AATTAGCCGGCCTTCTGCTTCCCTTAGTTCTTAATTATACTCTATTATTATAAGCTATTTGTAGTAGGAGCCCGCAAAGTCGCAAAGAAAACAAAGAATCAGTCAAGAACGTAAAAGATAAGAAAGAACGCAAAGTCAAAAAAGCTCGCAAAAAAGACCATGACACACATTGTGAAAGAAACGTTAAATTATCTCAGGGTAGCCACGCAATATTTTGCGTCTCAAAAAGGTTTTATTTTCAGAGGAGAATATACCACGAAAAGCACGAAAAAACACGAAATAAAGATAATATCATGTTTTGCCGGCAGCTGATTTCTGTCTTTCTGAAAGTTCACTCTAGCGATTTTGCAATCTTTGTTATCTTTTGCGGTCTTTGCTTTCTCTGAAATATTCTTTAATCTCTTTTCTTACAAGGTATTCCTGAAAGTCCGCCTCTGGCGGGTTTGCGGCCTGGCGAGCTTTGCGTGATATATTCTTATTCTTTGTTCTTTCCCATTTTGACTACTTTTTTCTGACTTCTGGTTCCTCAGGGTGTTTTATTTTCAGGGAAGGTGTTTTTCAGGGTCCAGCGGGGTATCATGGTGTCGGATTTCAAAGTGCAGATGGGGACCCGTCGCCCTGCCGGTCATTCCGATATACCCTATTGTTTCTCCCTGCTGTACCTGTTGTCCCGGTCGTACGGCATTTCTCTGGTTATGGGAATAAACGGTGAAAAACCCTTCTTTATGTTCCAGGATAACCATGTTTCCATAGCCGCTTATACGGTTATCAGAATATACCACCCGTCCGTCGGCAGCTGCTTTTATAGGGGTTCCCCGGGGTGCGGCAATATCAAGACCGGAATGGTCGGGTCTGCTATCGCTTTGAAAACGGGATGTGATTCTTCCCTCTACCGGCCATATAAGGGAAAATGGCAAGCTAGAAGGTGGGGATCCGACAGGAGTTGAGGGAGAAGAAGCCAGCACCTCAGTACCTTCTGGTTTTACCAGCCCGGGTATAAAAACCTCTTCATTACGCACTGAACTCTTCCAGAAAGGATATTGATTGGCTTGATGCAGAAAATCTTCTGACATATTGTAGCGTCGCGCTAATTCTTTCAGGGAAGTTCTCTCTCTAATATGTACCCTTGCTCCCAACGGGGGTTGTACGTACCTTTTTCTGAGGGCGTTGGGTATGAAGAGTTTCTGTCCGGGATATATAGTGGAGTTAGAGAGATTGTTTGCTCTCTTGATATCCTCAACGGTGCTGGGATAGACCCGGGCGATACTGACCAGGGTATGTCCCGGCTTGACTTCATGTTCTATTCCTCCTGCTATAAAAGGGCGGCATGTGAGAAAAAGGAATACTGAAAGGAAGAGAAATAGTAAGCTTAATACCTGCTTCAAGACCCTCTGCATCTTCCCTTTAAATCCTTCCTATCGGCTTCTGTCTTATTAAATACAAACTCTCAGGGAATTCAAGAGAGTTCTTCATGCCGACGCAGAGATGCAGGCGCCACCAATCATGAATCCGTCAGAGTGAACTTGCAGAATACAATGAAAAAAACCCAGAATAAGAAAGTATCACGCAAAGCTCGAAAAGTCGCAAAGTGATACCAATGAAAAGATATTGGAAAAGAACTCACAGAAAAGAAATATTTTTAGAAAAGAAAGAAGAAGAACAGAATAGGATTGTTTTATGCGAAAGGAGTCGCAAAGTGCCCCAATCCGAGAGAAACAGTCTTTCCAGGAATCAGCCAGGAATACAAAGGCAAAAAAAGCTCGCAAATCCGCCATAGGCGGACTGTAAGTCGGAGATCGGCGATCCCGGTGAAAGAGGGCAAAGAAAAGAGTTTAAAACCTCAGACACTAATAATTACAGGAAGGATGAACAAAATAAGATGAGAAAAACGATCTCCTGAAAAAATGTTTAGCGTATTTAAAGAGGATATATTAAATGGGAACAACAGACAGGGAAAAGGAAAATACAACTTTAAATACCCATGCAATGTCCAATTTTAGAACAATTTATAGCTTTGCCAGTTCTTGCTATTGAATACTTGTGTTTGAATGCCAGGTGCTGAAAATAGCTTTGAGCCATAATCTGGATAAGAATTTGGAACAGAATAATAGAGAGAAATAGACTTCTTTGCTTTAAGGTGCTATAATAAATAGCAAGTAATTTTAATCTACATTCAGAACATAAAACGGATTTTATGAGGGAACAATGAGCAAAGTCACAATTGAAGTCAATCTTGAAGCCATTAAAAAAGCGGCATCACAGCTTCCTGAGGATGAAAAAGAAGAACTTATTTTGTACCTGAACCCAGAACTTGGGAAAGCTCTTAAGAAAATGGAGAATGAAGCTCTGTATGAAGTGAAAGAAGGAAAAGGCATTTCCTGGGACGAACTGAAAAATGAATCATCGGATAATCTGGACTAGAAAAGCCGCGACACAATATCAAAAGGCAGATCCCCCTATAAAAAAATTGGTTGCCAGAAAGATCGACCTTTTGATAAAAGACCCTTCTGTTTTCCCTTTCCTTTCAGGTAATTTATCCGGATTACAAAAATTAAAGTTTAATACCCTTTCAGGAGAATACAGAATCGTTTTCAGTTTTGTTAAAAAAGAAAAAACCGTTGTCATTGTCTTCATGGGGACAAGGGAAAACTTTTATAAGGCTCTTCAAAGATACTTGTAATCTTTTTTTTGAAAATACCTGTTAGAAGTCAAAAGTCAGCTGGGATATTACATTTCCCTGACAATGAATCCGCCAGAGTGAACTTTCAGAATAAGATGCTGATTCCGCCATAGGCGGACTGTAAGTCGGAGATCGGCGATCCCAGGAACAGCAGTAATACACTCATGAAGTGCAAGGTTTTCTACCAATGTGCATTATACTTTAAAGAGTTTATTATCAGTGGTAGGGGCAAACCTATGTGTTTGCCCTGTATTAATCTCCCCGATCATTTCAGCCGTAGGGGCAGACCAGCGTGTCTGCCCTCTTCATATTCTGGTACCGGCAGGGTAAAAATATATTGCTCTAATGGAATATCAACTCAAACCTTATGGTAATACCTCTGCTTGCCTTTTTAGGCGCGGCAGGCAGGGAAGCAGAGCTATGAAATACGACCCTGAAATTCACCATCGGCGGTCAATACGTCTGAAAGGATACGATTATTTGCAACCAGGAGCATATTTTGTGACCATTTGTACGCAGGGGTACAAATGTTTGTTGGCGACCATGAAAAATGATGAAATTCAGTTGACTGCCGGCGGCAAAATGGTTGGTCGGTGGTATCGAAAATTGAAAAATAAATTTTCCACCTTTGAATGTGATGTCTTCGTGTGCATGCCCAATCACGTGCACTTCATTACAGGTAAATTAAATTATTCCGGCATCGGAGGGCGGACACACGGGTCCGCCCCTACGACAGGAGAGAAGAAAACGAACAATACGCTATGTTGGGACGTGCCCACAGATGAACGTCATTTTATCGTCAAACATGCAGATTCGCACCTTTACCAGGT
>PWGE01000268.1 GCA_003554345.1 Candidatus Sumerlaeota bacterium
AAAGAAAAGGTGAATACCTGAAATAACGTTCCACCTGTTGACAGGCTCTTTCCCTGTCTATCGGATAATAATCTTCTTCTTCAGGAGCCAGATGATTTACCCGTATTTTCTCAGAAGGCACCTGATAATATTCTGTTACATCCTGAGCCGTTGACTGACTGTTTACAATAATCAAAGGCACATGACGACTTTGATGAGCAATCACCTTTTTTACATATATATTCCGTAAGCTGGAATATTTTTTAGGGAAATGATATTCTGCTAAATCGTGCAAAAAACCGAGATTCTTTTCGGAAAAAGAAAAAGGAGCCCGTCGGTTTAATGCCGGATAATATACTCTGTCATATGTTTCAGGCAGAGTACAGCTTTTCCACCATATCCACGCTATATTCAAGAAGCTTTTAGAACAGAAAGAAGGAATGATTTTTAAATCCCAATTTGGGGGGAAAGATAACTCCTGAATAAAGGCTCTATCCGCTTTACAGATGAACAGGGTAACAGAGAAGGGGGGATTCAACAGAGCCAGGTTTTTAATAAAACGGTACATGTACAACCCAAGGCCTGTTTTCAGGCCATCCATTGGCATTGCCATGACTGCCAGTTTTTTCACTTGTCCTCCACAGGGAGGTTTGTTTTACCAATATAACGAACCACTAAACAAAGCACCACGATACTGAGGATAATTGAAATGAGGGGTGGAAAACCAAAACCTATCGGAATATAACCAAGAATTATAGAAACCCCTCCGACGGTAAGAGCATATGGCAGCTGAGTTTTCACATGATGCAAATGATCAGAGGCTGTAGAAAGAGCTGAAAATAGTGTTGTATCGGAAATTGGAGAACAATGATCGCCCAATACAGAACCTGCCAGTACAGAACCCATTGTCGAAAACATGATCTGATCTGCCAGAGCCTCAGGTAAGGCGTGGACAATATTCAATTCATGAGCAAGGGGTATAACAAGAGGAAAAACAATTGCCATGGTACCATAGGAAGTTCCTGTAGAAAAGGCAATAATACCTGAAAGAATAAAAGTCAATACTGGCAAAAAGCGGGGAGAAAGATTTTCACCCAACAAGCTGACCATGAAATCCGCCGTAGATAAATCACGGCAGATACGGCTAATACTCCAGGCAAGGACCAGTACAAAGACAGCAAACAATACAAACTTACTCCCTGAAACAAGACCATCGGTCATTTTCTTGAAGGTAAGCAATCCCTTTATTTTTGCCATAATCATAAAGACCACTATTCCTGCCGGTGGACCAAGCACGAGTGATTCGGAGGTGGCAGCTTCAGAAAATATCTCCCTCAATCCTTTATCAAAACCGACAGCCTGACCGCCGGTAAAAATAAACATAAAGACAATCACTGCTACAACGGTTAAAACAGGAAAAAGGGCAAAATACCAGGCTCCACCTTCACTTGTTACGCGTGTAGCAGTATCGTCCATCATCGGCCTGGCATCGTCTGCATGAACTTCCCCTGTCTGCCGTGAACGCTTTTCTGCTTTCAACATTGATCCATAATCCCTGTTCATATAGGAAATAAAAAACACGAAAAAGAGCATGAGGATCGTATAAAAACGATATGGATAGGTTTGCAGAAAAAGATAGATGCCGCTTTCCGGCCCTATCCCTTCATAAGCAGCGCTTATTACCGATATTTCATATCCTATCCAGGTAGAAACAGGGGCAACACTGGCAATCGGTGCCGCTGTCGCGTCCACAAGAAAAGAAAGTTTTTCCCGGGAAATTCTGAGTTTATCCGTGATATCCCGGACAGCGCTTCCCACCATAAGAGCGTTGGCATAATCATCAAAGAAAACTATCAAACCGGCAGCAAAAGTAGCCAGCATACCCCGCCGGGGTGTCGAAATACGACCCGTTACCCTGTTCACAAGATCCTGTATGCCTCCCGACTTCCTCATCAGTAATATCAAACCACCCATGGAAAGAGTGAAAATAATAATACGGATGTGCCCCCCGGCACCAACCACTCTTATCAGAAGATCGTTAAAGATATAATCAAAGGCCCGGAATGGATTGAAATTACTGATCAAAAGAGCCCCGGAAAATACTCCCAGGAAAAGAGCTATAAAAACATCTTTGACCAGAAAAGCGAGTAAAATGGCTAAAAAGGGAGGAATAATACTTACCCAGGCAGGCAGAAGAATAATACTTTTTTCATATTCTTCTCCATTCAGACGCCATTGAAGGGTTCCGGCCGGAGCCCGAAAATCTTCCACCTCAAAAAACCCTTCATCAAGAATCACATCCCGATATTGAGTGCCATCCCACAGGGCAAGTGATTCAATTTCATCACCCACTTTACCTTCCAGCGTATGAGAAATATCTTCCAGAAAGACTGCCGGACTATCGAGCGTTAATGTGTTTTCATTGTCCGCACCTGCCAGATTCAGAGGCACAATCACCATCAGAAAAACTAAAAATAACCACTTTACTTTCATAAAAACCACCTTTCAAAGATACTTATGCAATAAAGTTTTTAAATCTTTTAAATTATAGGCAAACTCAATATTTAAATGTGATACATCAGGACGACATGAGGTTTCTATCCTGTAATCACCAACAACTATCAGACGCTGGATCTGGTGGACTATTGATTGCCAGAAACCTTTCCAGAAAATAACGGGTGCCGGTAAGATAAATTTTGAAGCAATTTCAAAAGTTAAAATATATTCCGTCATAGTACCTGTGGAACCAGGGAAAACAAGGTATCCATCAGCATTTTCTATTAATGTTTCCAGCCTGGAATAAAGAGTCGAACAGCGAATTTCTTTTTGTATATATTTATTAGGCGAAGCCGAACCAAAAATATCACATGTTACCCCTACCGGCGATCCTCCTCCCTGTACCACTCCTTTTGAAACAGCCTCCATAACACCTTCATACCCGCCGTTAAGAACTTCAAAGCCAAGCTCAGCGAGGCATTTTCCGGCTTCTACAGCTTCATCATACAATTCATTATCTACTTTCGAGCCTCCAAAAACACTTATCCGTTTAGCTCTACCATGCATTAAGAGGGTCTCCTTTACAACATACCAGTAAAGTGATTAATTCTCATTTTAAAGAGATTTTGTAATAATTCAAAATAATTAGAGAAAGAGCACGAGGCAAATAATAAAATACAACTTAGAAGAGAGTGATGGAATTAGAGGTTTCTTCTTAAAGAAAGAAGACATATTATTTTTATTTCAAAAAAACTTTTCAATCTTCAGAAGACTCGTTATGCTATCATTATCAAAAATATTTTCGGGAAAGATATAATCTTCTTTCTATAAAGTTTTTATTGCAAGAAAGGATAGGACTGGCCTTCCTCTATAGACCATATTTCTTCAAAATCCCAGTCGACAAAAGTAGCTTCCTGCATCATCTCATCGGTCGACCTTGGTTCACCTTTTCCTTCATCTTCCTGGTCGGTAGTCTCCATGTCATAATAGCTCTTTATAACCTCTCCGTCATTTCTCCCT
>PWGE01000077.1 GCA_003554345.1 Candidatus Sumerlaeota bacterium
CCCCTCTTTTTTCCTTCTTTCCAGGTAAGCGCTCCTTACTGTTTTCGTTGTGATTATTCTGAAAAACCTGAAACATGCAATTATGAATGTTTGCAGTCAGTGGAACAATTGCTTGAGGAAAGGCATGAGGAGATTGCCGCTCTTATTATTGAGCCCCTTATAATGGCTGCAGGAGGTATGATTATCTACGGACCGGAATATCTGGACCGTCTGGATACCCTTCTTAAAAAATATGATGTTCATCTTATTGCAGACGAAGTGGCAACGGGGTTTGGTCGAACAGGTAACATGTTTGCTGTAGAAGCCTCCCGGTGTCGCCCTGATTTTATCTGTCTTTCTAAAAGTATCACCGGAGGAACATTACCGCTGGCTGTAACTGCCACAACTGATCAGGTCTATGAGGCATTTTATGGGGATGCTTCGCGTACTTTTTATCACGGGCATACCTTTACTGCTCACCCCCTGGGATGTGCCACAGCATGCCAGGTTCTTAAAATTCTCCAGCAAGAAAAACCATTAGAAAAGGCGCGTCGCCATTTAATACCCGAGTTTCACAATATGCTGGAGAATTTTAACGACATTCCCTGGGTTGGTGAGGTGAGAAAAGTAGGCGTTGTGGGAGCGCTGGAGCTGGTAAAAGATCGACATAGCAGGGAGGATTTCCCCTCTTCCTGGCAGGTGCCCCGGTATATTTACCGGGAAGGTTTGAAGCATGGCCTTATTCTCCGTCCCCTGGGACCGGTCCTGTATTTCTTTCTGCCTCTTGTATTTCCCGTTGATGATCTGCAGAAAGTTATGGAGAATACCCGTAATATTCTGTTATCTCTTCCTGACAAATATCCTTTGAAGTAACATCTTTTTCTTTATTTCAGGGAAAAAAGCAATACAATAGAGTACTTGATGAAGTTATTTCTCTTAAACCTTATTATCTTTGTGTTTGGTATGGGATGTGCCCTGGTGCGACCTTATTCTCCTTCTCCGGCTCGTACACTTAAAAATGATGAGATAACATATTTTCGTTCGTTGGTAAATGTTGCCCGGGATGAACAGAGGGCAAGTTTTGAGATGACCGGTTACTGGTGTTCTCAACAACCAATGCTTGTGATCCAGGGATATCTTCCACCGCCTACCTTCAGAAATTTGTTTTCTGTTATGATGACTGAAGATTCTATGATGATTCGCAACCATACCAACCAGCAATACAGACTGTATCTTTTTGATGAGGATGTGCAGGAATCATATGGTTCTTTTCTGGAAATAGCCGGTTATGCGATATATGCACAACCACCTACACCCACCTATTTACAGGCTGGATGGAGAGAAGAGAACAGTCGCTCATATATGCGTTTGCGGAGAATCCCTCTTTTACGTCGCATTCGTTATCATTATGAGTTCGAGGAAGACAGCTTGCAGGAAACCCGCATAGAGTTTCCCCGTGGAGTTCAGGCGGACCTTTATTTCCATGAGCATGATAAACGCCGTGAAATGCCTGATGTGTCGAGGTTATTTGCTGTACCGGGTACTGTAAGGGTCCCTGTCTATGAAATAAATGAGGATAACTTTGAAGGTTTCATCCAGGAATTGGGGTATACTATTGATAGTGCACTGTAATGTTCAGGGTTGGGGAACCTTTGAAGCTCGTTTCAGCGAATCTTTGCAGTTGCAAGCTATTATCCTTCCTTCGCAAACCAGAAGAATCGTACAAACTGATGCCAATAAAAAGGATATGACCGCGAAAAATATTTTGCAACAAAAATTTGAAGATTTTATCAACTCTTACTTTGAAGGAGATCTTTCTCCTGAACTGTCTCTTGCTCTGGATATGGATCAGTATACCGGGTTTGAGAGAAAGGTCCTCAACTCTTTGCTGAGAATAAAACCTGGCACAACAATGAGTTATGCTTCTCTGGCGGAATACGTCGGTCATAAAAAAGCCTGGCGGGCAGTAGGAAATGTCATGCATAAAAACAGGTTTCCTCTCTATTTTCCCTGTCATCGGGTTTTGTCTTCGTCAGGTAAAATAGGGGGGTTCAGTGCCGGCTTAGAAATGAAACGCCGTTTGCTGGCATTTGAAAAAAATATAACAGGATAGGGATACAATATGTTACAAAAAATAATGAACTCCATTTTTGGCAGCAAAAAAGAACAGGATTGGAAGAAGCTGGAACCTCTTGTTGAACAGATTAAAGAACAGGCTGAAGAGTACAGTGATCTGAAAGAGGAAGATTTTCCGGGGAAAACAGAAGAGTTCAGGCAGAGGTTACAGAAAGGAGAGACTGTAGATGATCTCCTGGTACCTGCTTTTGCACTGGTGAAGGAAGCCTGTCGCCGTTTGAAAGGAAGAAGCTGGATGGTTACCGGCAACGAACAGGAATGGGATATGGTTCCTTTTGATGTTCAGCTTGCCGGAGGTGTAGCTCTGCATCAGTGTAAAATTGCAGAAATGGCTACAGGTGAAGGAAAAACGCTGGTAGCAACCATGCCTCTCTATCTCAATGCCCTGACCGGAAAGGGGTCTCACCTGGTGACTGTTAATGATTACCTGGCATTACGTGACAGCGAATGGATGGGAGAGGTATACAGGTTTCTGGGACTCACAGTAGGATGTATTCAGTCAAATATGACCCCGGCGGAACGTCGGGAGCAGTATAATTGTGATATCACATATGGTACAAACAGTGAATTTGGCTTCGATTATCTCCGTGATAATATGGCGATGCGCAAGGAAGAGCTCGTGCAACGGGGATATAATTATGCCATAGTTGATGAAGTGGATAGTGTCCTTATCGACGAAGCGCGTACTCCGCTGATTATTTCCGGTCCCGTCCAGCGAGAGACTTCCAACAAATACGAAGAATATGTGGCTCCGGTTAAAAGTCTCTTTCGAACACAACGAAAGCTCATGATACAGCTGCTGGATGAAGCAAACAAGATACCGCAGGATGCCGATGAAGATGCTCTGTGGCGAAAAGGGGAATTGCTGTTGAAGGTCAAAAGAGGCGACCCGAAGAACAAGCGATTTCTCAAGTTGATGACGGATACCCAGATAAGGAAACTGGTAGAACAGGTGGAAAATACCCGTATCCGTGATAAAAACATGCACGAGCTGGATGAAGATCTGTACTTCGTTATTGATGAAAAAAGCAATGTGGTTGATCTAACTGAAGAAGGAAGAAATCATTTATCTGGTGGAAATCCGGAGCGTTTTGTTATTCCCGACCTGGTAGAAGCCATCCAGCAACTGGAGGCCCGAGATGATATTTCAAAAGATGAAAAAGCCCGCTTGAAAGAAGAGATATATCGGGAAAATGAAGAAAAGAGCGAAGTGATTCATTCTATCAATCAGCTGGTAAAGGCTTATAGCCTCTTTGAAAAAGATGTGGCGTATGTGGTGATGGAAGGAAAGGTTATAATTGTTGATGAGTATACCGGTCGGCTGATGCCTGGAAGACGTTTCAGTGAAGGTTTGCATCAGGCACTGGAGGCTA
>PWGE01000383.1 GCA_003554345.1 Candidatus Sumerlaeota bacterium
CATGCCAGACGGGGCCGGGGCTAACCCGGTATAGCTATCAGCAATCGCTTTGCGACCGCACCGGGCAAAGTTAATTGGTAGGCCCTGTAGGATTCGAACCTACATAAACCGCTTATCGGGCGGATATGCTACCAGTTGCATCAAGGGCCTGTATGCGCCACCCTTCCCGCCGCCCGGCACTCTCTCGTGGACGGTCGCTATCACGGCGGGCTTACCCTTTCCCATGACAAGGGGGGTGGCTTGGAATATAACGAATTAGTTATAATTGGAGCTGGTAGGAGGACTTGAACCCCCAACACTCTGCTTACAAGGCAGATGCTCTTCCAATTGAGCTACACCAGCATGGTTGAGGCGACAGGATTTGAACCTGCAACCACTTGCTCCCAAAGCAAGTGTGCTTCCAAGTTGCACCACGCCTCATTGGAGCGACATATCGGACTCGAACCGATACCCAAGGCTTGGAAGGCCCGGATGCTTCCATTACACCAATGTCGCAAATGGTGGGGCCACGGGGAGTCGAACCCGCGATCAACGGCTTGAAAGGCCGACATCCTAACCATTAGACGATGGCCCCGTATTGGCTGGGGCGATAGGACTCGAACCTATATCGCAGGGTCCAAAACCCTGTGTCCTGCCGATTGAACGACACCCCATCATAAAGAGGGCAGGCCGTAGCCCACCCTCTCAAGTATAAGTCCGCAAACTTATACCCTAATTCCTAATCAAAGCGAATGCGGTCTTTAGCCTCGCCGTATCCTACAACTTTCATAACTTCGTTTAAGCTTACGTCACCCTTAGAGAGCTCTATATGTCTCTGGTATACACCGCCGGTCATCATGGCCTGTTTGTCGAGCGCGAGGTTAATCGAGCCCAGCTCAACCCCTACGCCTTTGTATATTTCGGCCCTTTGTCCGCCTGATGCTTCTATGCTTGTAACATACAGATTACCTTCGGCCACTTTAACTCCGGTCAGGACTTCAAGCGATCTATACGGCCTGCCGGTAACTGTTATCGCGTCGTCTGCTTCAAAACTGTAAACAACATCAAAGCTCAAATCTTCCTCATCCACTGTCGCCGACTCGCTTCCCACCAGCCTGCCATGGCCTTCTACTTTGACGACAGTCTCAGTTTCACCAACAGTTATTGTGCTAAGGGAGTCTATTTGCCCTGTCATGTCAATCTCACTGTCACGCTCAAGAGCGTATGACACTGGTGCTAAGATTAAGAGTAAAACAAGCACAACTGTCAAGATCCTCATCCTAATCACCTTCCTTTATGCCCAGGAACTTAAATAGCTTGCTGAGCATATCTATGATTGTTCTTAAAAGTGACTCCGCATCTTCGTATGGGTCCTTTCCATCTTCAAATTCTTCCGGATTCTCGTCGACCCAGTCACGATCAAGATCCGGATCTTTATCTGGGTCAAGATCGCCTTCTGGTGCATCAGGCTCTATGGGTTCGTCGATCTCAATCTCCTTAACTGGCGCATCAAACTCCAAATCTTCCCACTTATCAACGATCCAAGGGCTGAACTTCTTGTCTTTCGCCGACTCAACCAACACCCTGGCGTGATCGTAGCGATCAAGATCTTCTAAAACAACCCGGTAGTATTCTTCATCGTTAACAACATTTAAAACGATATAAGGTGATATGGTGGGAAACATCTGTCTGGCCTTTTTAAGCTCAGCCTTGCTTTCAAGGTAGTCCTTGTTGCTGGCGACTATCACTCTATACTGCTTCTTCTGCGGACTTTCGCCTATCACAGGAATATACTCGCCAACCAACTCTATATATTTGCTCCAGCCGTCCGGCAGGCCACGCAGGTAGTAAGGGCAGTTTTTGCCGGACCAATGGAAGTGTTGTTTTTGAATGTCGGGCATCAAGTGCAGACAATCAGGGTAAGGCAATAGACCCTCCTTGTTGATGATCAAGTAAGCATCCACTTTCGCAGCCTTATCAACGGCCTTCCAAAACAAATCCCAGTCATTCGGATCGTTTCTTAAGGCATGATCGCAAACTTCTTTTCCAATAGACTGTGTATTTCCCGGCCCTAAATTATCACCGGCATGCCAGCCAGACTCATCCCAGGGAAGCCCCTGGAATACATTGTCCTCATCAATAGTTAAATGCCAACTTGCCGGCCTGCTGGCTGCCCTTGTGCTCTTTAGGTAAGCGTGCAAAGCCCTCGCATCCGCTTTCGACCAAGGCTCGTGGTAGGTTAACCATTTATGACAGGCTGTCTTTTTGTATAGTGAGCTTCTTGGGTTAGTCATAGGCCTATGCCGCATACCTTTGGGGATAAAATCCTTAATTATGTTCATTGAAATCCCTCATCTTTTATAAGTAAAAAAATTTTCAGATCACGCCCGCACCCTCATGATATCTTCAACTGTACTTACAAGCTCCTCTGCGTTAACCGCAACCACATTATCCTTCAAGATCAATAAACCCTTCGGCGATCTATTCTCTTCACCGCAACAGGCATGCCGTAACCGTGAAGGTGCTTCACCGATTTATCAAACATGTTCACGTGAAGGTTCAAACCCATCATCCTCCAAAAGCTTCTGCAGTTTCTGGTCAACCTGAAAGAGGACATAATCCCCCTTATAAGTGTACTCCTTCATATCAGCAAATATCGAACACTCCTTGGTCTTGCGGTTACATATAACTATCACCAATTCTCCACGCACCGCAATCACCCCGCCTAATAATCAGAGCTCCCAAACCCAAACCAGACGACAATCATGATAATAAGAGCAACGTAGAATGTAACCTCGTAAATATTCATAGCAAAACACCCTTTTAAAGATTACCTTTCCCCCATGCGCTGTCCTATCGATTCGGTAACGTACTGCCCAAGAGGCGACTCCGAAAGAGATCTCCTGCCCTCCGGACTTTCCTCCGGACCTCCCTGCGGACGCAGACGCTCCATCCTCTGGTTTATTGCTTCCAAAATCTCCTCGCGGTTAAGGCCAAGACCTGCTGCCAGGTCGTCTAATGCCGCAGTGATCCTCTGAGGCTCCATCGCCGGCTTAGTCGCACCAATCCCCGGCACATCTCTTGGTATAGGCTCAACGTTTCCCCTGGCGCTCGGCTCTCCTCTAAATTCCCTTACCATATCAACCAACCTCCACCATGTATTTGCGCTCACATTCCTTGCACTTTACCAAAACATCTTCAATAAATCCCTCGTCGTCACAATCCTCGTGAATCGGCACACCGGAATCAAATCTATCTGTCATAAGGTTCACATCGCTAATCCTGCGAAGCAGTAAACCCCCACACTCACAGTGAAAAGGTGTTAGGAAAGCTATCTTGCGCTCCAGAGGATCGCTAACCATCATTACTCTCCTCGCATATATAGTCTAATAGTTTCAACCTCTGCGCTAAAACCCAACGCCCTCCTTGCGATTCAGGACGCTCAAAGAAACTCACATCTTCAGCTTCACACCTCACCCAATCCCTGTCCTTCTCGCTCAAATG
>PWGE01000285.1 GCA_003554345.1 Candidatus Sumerlaeota bacterium
TATTTTCAGAGGAGTTCTTCACGCTGATGCGGACATCAGCGCCACCAAGCATGAAAATAAGAATTAGAAGCCGGTATCACCATAGACGGACTTTCAGAATAAGAACAAGATGCCGATTCGGAGATCGGCGCTCCCAGGAAGGCAGAAATACACTCATGAAGTGATAGTTTTTATAACGACGTATACTATATTTTGAAGAGTTTATTTTCAGAGGAGTAAATACGTTAACTTTTTACAGGCAGGGTAAAATGCCATGATTATTACAGTTGATATAGGCAATACAGATATAGTATGTGGTGTCTTTAAAGACAATGAATTGCTTTATCACTGGCGCTTTTCCAGTTCTACTCAAGCCAGTACTGATGAATACATGATGAGGTATTTCAGTCTTTTTAAGATACATGAGATTGATTATAAGAATAACATACAGGGAGCTATTATTGGATCGGTGGTACCGGAACTGAACCGAAAGCATTATAAAGCCCTGTTATATCTGCTGGAGCAACATCCCATTATTGTAAGTTCCAACCTGTTGTGGAATCTGACGCTTAATTTTGACAAACCTAAAGAAATAGGGGTGGACCGTCTTTTAAATGTTCTGGCAGCCAAAGAACTATACGGACTGCCGGCTCTGGTGGTAGATTACGGTACTGCCACAACCATTGATATTATATCTGAAGAATCCGAGTACCTTGGAGGAACCATTGCCCCGGGTATTCTCATCTCTCGTGATGCCCTGTCAACCCGCACTGCCCAACTGCCAAGTATTTCACTGGAAGTCCCTCCCGATGTTCTCGGCAAAAATACCATCAGCAGTATGCGGTCCGGAATTTTATATGGCTCAGCCGGACAGACTCAATACCTTATTGAGAGGATACGCCGGGAATTTCGCACGTCCAGGGAACCTCACCTCATTTTAACAGGGGGTTTTGCCAACCTGATGAGCAAGCTTCTTCCTTTTAAATCGATTGTTGACTCCTATTTAACCTTAAAAGGACTCAATATTCTTTATCTCCAGAACCGCCATTTAGGAGGAGGAGAAGGCAATTCCGGCAGTTCTCCTGACCTGTCAAAAACAGAGTAATACGGGCCGTATTCTTTTCCTTCCAGCTTGAGAAAGGCAATAAGAGCATACGAAGATGCCCGAATATTAAGGACTTCTTTAACCGAACCGTCGTATCCTGCATCCCCGTAAATTCCCCCATGGGCTTTAGGATTGGTGGTCTCTGTTTCCTGTAACCAGATTAAATGTGCTCCTGCCCGATGAGCACTTTCGCGATATTCCTCGTTACCTGTTAATTTATAAAGATCGAGGAGTAATATGGGAACGGTGGCAGAAGCAGAATGGACAAAAGGTTCAGCAAAAGAGCCGTCTTTATTTTGCTCATCCATGAGCCATCGGGCAAAATTCTTTGCCTGCTCCAGGTACGTATCTTCTTCGTAATAAAGATATGCGCCCAGTAAGCCGAGAGAGGAAAAATCATCATTATAACGATGCATGATTTGCCAGTAAAGAGGATGATAGGGCTTATCTTTTCCATCAAGATATTTTTCTTTTTCGGTATCGTAAATGATGTAGATTGAACCGTCTTCCTTCATGAAACGGTCTATAAAGTGGTCAGCAATGAACTGTATACCTTTATCAGCACCAGAAAAATCCCCTGTGACTCGTCCATAATCGTAAAAATAGGCTGCCACTCCTCCGTGAAATGACCCTTCCAGATATATGTTCTTATAGGGTTCTTCGCCCCGGAAATTAACCTCCCACAAGGGCCAACCGTCCGCCATGGCGTAGTTCAGAAACCAGTCATTAAAAAATTGAACCCTCTCTAGATATTCTTTTTCACCGGTTTCTTCATACATCCATAGCAGTCCCCAGGCTGCGGTAAGAGTGTCTCTGGGATAACACCAGGTAGTTTGGGGTGTGTTTTCACGGAAATTACCGAAATATGCAGGGTTGCGTTCGCCCAGAATCTGCAGAGATTTAAGGTATTCCCCTGCGCGATAAGCAGCGTCGTAATATTTTTCATCCCCGGTACGGTGATACATCATCAGCAAACCCTTCAGAGAGGTGGCTGTTGTCCAGTTAATAGAATAAAAGAGCACCTCATCTGGTTTTTCCACGTTATAAGTGCCCAGAAAACGACCATTATTAGCATCATCCCAGTTCTGTACCTGGTTTTCAACAAGCCAGTTTGCCAGCTTTCTGGCAGCCTCAAAGTACTTTTCTTCACGACTCTTTTCTGAATGGCTGATTTCTGCCCATGTAAGCAGGGATGATAGCAGAATCACTACTATCGTAGAGGATAAAACAGAATATCTGAACTTCATAATAACACCCCTCTATTATTTGATAACACCATATATTTTACTATCATTAAGCATGTTATTGACAGATAGTAGCGCAGGGTAGGAAAAAAGCAAGAAATAGGTGCGAAAAACCGAAAAAAGAATAAACAATCCTTTTTCGTTTGATAATAAAAAAGCAGTATAGAAGAAATGAATGACAGGCAAAATCAACAGGAGACAGAATTAGTGATGAGAAAGAAAAAGGGAAGATATTAGAGCTACTGCTGCAGTACAGGCAGTAGCGGTTCGCAGCCGCCATTCACTCAATCTGGAAATAACTCCCCCCGTCCGGCTGAAGAGATCGACTTCCTGGCAGGAAAATCCCCCTTCCGCTCCGATAAATATGTTCACTTTTTTCTGGTGGTCCAGGGGGCAAAGATACGTGTATTCCCGGGCTCCTTCATAAAATAGAATATTGATGGTCTCGTCAGAAAGGCGGCTTATTACATCCTGGAAATTTCCACTCAGAGAAAGAGTGGGCAGATGAAATCGACGGGACTGCTGGGCGGCTTCTCGTGCTATCTTATGCCAGCGCCGTCTTTTATTGGGAGAAATGTCAGATGTTTTAACCTCGGTAAAAGCAGAATGAAAGAAATGTATTTCGGTAACTCCCAGTTGTGTGGCCTGATTGATAATGAGCTCGGCCGTATCGGCTTTTGGGAGGCCTGCATAAAGAGCTATTTCCAATGGTGGAGGCGGAAGAGGGTGTAACTCATCGACCTTGAGAGCAATTTCTTTCTTCCTGGAGTTGATAGTAGACAGGCGACAACGAGCCTGGTATTTTCCATCGAGCAGAAGAATATTATCATCCGGCTTAAAACGAAGCACATTTACCAGGTAATGATAATATTCTCTTTTCTGAAGAATCAAGGAAGTAGGCGAAGAGGGGAGTTTCCCCTCTTCTACAAAAAGATGTTTTAGTTCCGGGCTCAAGACCCTTATTACCTCAAGAAGATATTTTGCCGAACCACTCTTTGAGAGTCTTTTTAAAGGCTTTTATTTTGGGGAAATTACTCTCATCCTGAATCTTTTTGAATTCTTCCAGAAGTTCTTTTTGCCGGGAGTTGATTTTTTTCGGCAGTTCTACGTTGATACGGACATACTGGTCACCACGCCCGAAGCTTTGCAACCTCGGAATACCCTGACCTTTCAAGCGCAGGAGAGTGCCGGGCTGTGTGCCAGGAGCCACCTTTAAACGAGCCTTCCCATAAAGAGTGGGAACCTGAAGCTCAGTACCCTGAATAGCCTCGATAAAACTGATAGGATAATCCAGGTAGACATCTTCGTTTTCTCTCTTGAAGAGTTTGTGTTCTTCAATTAGTATTTCAGCATACAGATCACCAGGCGGTCCGCCATCAGGTGAGGGTTCACCTTCTCCGTTAAGGACTAATCGCTGTCCGCTATGAATCCCTGCGGGCACCTTCACCTCCAGTGTCTTTTCCCTGGCAACCAGGCCGCGTCCTCCACAAGTCTGACAGGGTTTTTCTACAATTTCTCCTTCACCGCGGCAGAGATCGCAGGTTGTAGAGTAGGTGAAAATAAAGCCTCCTCCCTGCGTTACTGTATGTTTGCCGGTTCCTTCGCATTTAGGGCAGGGTTTTGTACTGGAACCGGGCGCAGCTCGGGAGCCCTGGCAGGTCTCACATATCTCCCTTTTCTTAAGGCGGACTTTCTTGGTAGAGCCGGTAGCAGCTTCTTTGAGGGTTATTTTGAGCCTGATCTTTACATTGCGTCCGCGATGTACCCGGCGACCACGTCTTCCTGTTCCCTGAGAGCCAAAGGGACTGCCTCCGCCAAATATTTCTTCGAAAAAGCCGCCAAGTCCTCCTCCAAATATATCACTCAAATCATCAAAGTGGTGAAAGTCCTCCCAGGTAAAACCACCTCTGGAGAAGGTCTGTCGAACACCTTCGTAACCATAGGTGTCGTATCTTTTCCGTTTCTCTGGGTCGCTCAGCACTTCATAAGCTTCACTGACTTTTTTGAACTTCTCTTCAGCCTGTTTATCATCCGGGTTACGATCAGGATGATATTTCATGGCCAGCTTTCGATAGGCTTTTTTTATGTCATCCTGGCTGGCATCTCTTGATACTCCTAATATTTCGTAATAATCTTTTTTAGCCATAATATCAGTCCTTTTTTATAATTTTTTTTACATTGCTTTTGGTAAGGGAAGTCCCAGCAAAAAGGCACAGTTCTCCAATACCTGTTGAACAATGCTGATAAACTTGAGATTACTGTAAGAGTCCGAAGCATCTTCCACCAGAAATCGCTGGGAGTTATACAGCACATGAAATCGACGAGCCAGTTCTGTAGCAAATTCACATAGAAGATGGGGAGACTGAACGTCACAGGCAGTACTGACTGCCTGGGGAAAATGCGATAAATGCAGGATAAGCTCCTTTTTTTCTTCTGAATCAAGGGGGATATCCTTAACAGGATACGATCTGATTTCATCAGGATTGTACTTGTTCGCCAGAGCTTTTTCAAAAACGCTATTGATACGGGCATTGGCATACTGGACATAATAAGCAGGATTACTCATGGATTCTTCCCTGGCAATATCCCAGTCAAAAACCATCTGGCTATCAGGTTTACGCATGGAAAAGAAATAACGAATCACCCCTGTTCCCAATTCATCTATCATATCACGGAGGGTGACAAAATCTCCTTTTCTGGTTGACAACTTCATATTCTGCCCATCTTTGACAAATGAGACCATCTGAACAAGGATAGTATGCAAAATGCTATCGTCATTTTCAAGCATTTTTATTGAAGCTTCAAGTCGTGGGATGTAACCATGATGATCAGCTCCCATCACATTAATAAGCTGATGATAACCCCGTTCCAGCTTATCTTGATGATAAGCGATGTCGGAAGCGAAATAAGTGGTGGTAGCATCACTTTTAATAATCACTCTGTCTTTTTCATCCCCGAAGAGTGATGTCTTTACATAAGTGGCACCCCCGGATTTATAAAGATATCCTTTTTCTTTCAGGATATGGAAAGCTTTTTCCACTTTCTCATCTTCAAATAAAGAGCTTTCTCTGAACCAGGAATCGAATTGAATATGTAAAGAAGCCAGGTCTTCTTTAATCATTTTAATAATAGCGTTGGATGCATACTCAGTAAAAGAGCTGGTATCCACATCTTTCAACCAGGAGTCGCCTTTCTCCCGGCGAAGTTTTTGGGCAATTTCCTTGATGTACTCTCCCCTGTAAAGATTTTCATCAGGTACCGTTGGTTCTCCGAAGAGCTCCTGATAGCGGTAACGCAGGGATTCTCCCAGATTCCTCATCTGAACGCCGGCATCATTATAATAATATTCGCGGGTCACCTCATATCCGTTTGCTTCATACAAACGGCTTAACACATCGCCTACTACCGCTCCCCGGCCGTGACCTACATGGAGAGGACCGGTAGGGTTGGCGCTGACGAATTCAACAAGGGCTTTTTGCCCCTGAAAACGGGAGTTTTTCCCATACTCTTGCTCTTCACGTTCAATTTTTGCCAGAATATTGAGCAAATACTCCTGGTTATAAAAGCAGTTAATAAATCCGGGACCGGCCACTTCTACTTTTGCAAAGCAATCCGAATGATTCAAAAGATAATCTTTAGCTTCTTCAGCAATATCACGTGGTTTTTTAGAAAGCCGTGGAGCATAAACCATAGCGAAATTCGTAGCAATATCACCGAACTTTTTGTGTTTGGGGGGAGATATTTTGACGGCCGATTCTTCGAGCGAAGAATCGTAATTATCACTCAGATAAGAATCAAGTATGGCTGCCAGTTCCGTTTTCATGAGTCTCTATCGCTGATGGTAATCTATAAAGGAAAAAGAGCTCCTTTTTTAGAAAAGAAGCTCTTTTTCCTTCAGTTTTTATCGAAAAAGGAAGGGGTTACTCTTTAACTTCAAATTCTATTTTGCCTTCCTCAAAGTCCTTGAATGCCTGGTCAATATAGTAGATATACTCGGAAATGTCCAGATCTTCATTATCCATATCGGCATTCAACTCCAGGTTGTACTTTGCATATTGTGCCAGCAGATTCAGGTAGAAATATTTATTTTTCAACAACTCTTCGCGGGTGTAACTTTTAAGAGGCATGGGATACTCCTTACTTATTTGTTTTTATCCTCATCATCCTCATCCTCTACCTCATATTCAGCGTCGACCACATCTTCGCCTTTATCTTCTTCAGAGGCAGATTCCTGAGTCTGTTCATTATACCCCTTTTCATCAGTTTGTCCACCACCCTGTTGATCGGCACCTGCAGCCTTATACAGTTGTTCAGCCACTTTGTGGTTAACCTGATTGAGCTTTTCAGTGGCTTCTTTCAGTTCAGATACATCCTTACTGTCCACTTTTTCTTTCGCTTCTGCTACCGCTTTTTCAATTTCCGATTTCATATCATCCTGCAGCTTATCTGCATTTTCCCTCAGCATCTTTTCAGTGGACATAATGAGTCCATCCAGCTGGTTTCGCTGGTCAATCACTTCTCTCATCTTCTTATCTTCTTCAGCGTGTTCTTCAGCATCTTTCTTCATTTTTTCAATTTCTTCTTCGCTCATGCGGGTTGCTGCTTCAATCCGAATCTTCTGTTCTTTTCCGCTGGCAAGGTCTTTCGCAGAAACGTTGAGTATTCCATCGGCATCGATGTCAAAGGCAACCTCAATCTGCGGAACACCTCTGGGAGCAGGCGGAATTCCTTCCAGGTTAAAACGTCCCAAACTGCGATTATATTTTGCCATTTCTCGTTCGCCCTGCAGTACATGGACTGTTACAGCGGTCTGATTGTCCTGGGCAGTGGTAAAGGTTTCTTTCTTGCGGCAGGGAATAGTGGTATTTTTTTCAATCATCTTCGTGAACACTCCGCCCAGCGTTTCTATACCAAGAGAGAGGGGTGTTACGTCAAGCAACAGGAGATCTTTCACTTCACCTGCCAGAACACCTGCCTGGATGGCGGCTCCTACAGCAACTGCTTCATCGGGATTCACTTTTTTATTCGGTGTTTTCTCGAAAAAGTCGGTTACAAACTCCTGAACCTTTGGTATTCGTGTGGATCCACCCACCAGGATAACTTCTCCGATATCGGCAGGTTTCAGATCTGCATCTTTCATTGCAGTTTCGCAGGGGGTTTTGGTCCTTTTGATAATATCTTCGATCAACGCTTCCACTTTGGATCGGGTGACCTTCATATTCAGGTGCTTGGGCCCCTGATTATCTGCTGTAATAAAGGGAAGATTGATAGTCGTTTCTTTCGTTTGTGAAAGATCACATTTAGCTTTCTCTGCTGCTTCTTTCAAGCGCTGTAAGGCCATTTTATCTTCAGATAAGTCGATATTATTCTCTTTTTTAAATTCGGATACTATATGTTGTATGATCAGTTCATCGATATCATCGCCACCAAGGTGGGTATCACCGCTGGTTGATTTAACTTCGAATACTCCTTCTCCTATTTCCAGAATAGAAATGTCAAATGTACCACCACCAAAGTCATAGACAGCAATATTCTCTTCACTTTTGTTATCCAGACCATAAGCGAGAGAAGAAGCAGTTGGTTCGTTGATTATGCGCAGAACTTCCAGACCTGCAATTTTTCCTGCCTCTTTGGTTGCTGTACGCTGAGAATCGTTAAAATAGGCAGGAACCGTTATAACTGCTTTTTTTACCTCGGTTCCGACATATTCTTCGGCTATTTTTTTCATTTTCTGGAGAATATAAGCTGATATCTGTTGGGGAGAATATTTTTTACCGCGAATATTCACGGTAATCATCCCTTTATCGTCCTTTTCTACTTTGTATGAAACACGCTTAAGCTCATCTTTATCTATTTCGTCATAGCGCATTCCCATGAAACGTTTGATAGAGTAAACGGTGTTTTCTGAGTTAGTGATGGCCTGTCTTTTTGCCAGTTCACCAACAAGGATTTCATCCTCCTCTGTGAATGCCACCACTGATGGTGTTGTTCTTCGTCCTTCTTCGTTAGGAATGACTACAGCTTCTCCGCCTTCCATCACGGATACGCAGGAATTCGTTGTTCCCAGGTCTATTCCTATTACTTTTTCTGTTTTTTTAGCCATAAACATCACTCCTTTTTTTTCCCCGGGGAGCTTTTCACTCCCCGGAGAAATATTATATTTACTTTACTGTCGCAGGAATTACATCATTCCTGGTGCGCCTCCAGGAGGCATTTGCGGTCCACCGCCGCCTTCGTCTTTATCTTCCGGTAGTTCAGTGATAGTAGCCTCAGTGGTTATCATCAGACCTGCTACACTCACTGCATTCTGTAAGGCACTGCGGGTGACCTTCGTCGGGTCGATAATACCTTCTTCCAGCATATCGACCAGTTTATCTGTAAGGGCGTTATATCCGATATTACCCTTTTCTGCTTTTACTTTTTCGACGATAACGGAGCCTTCTTTTCCGGCATTGTAGATAATCTGCTTGGTGGGATCTTCCAGAGCTTTATGAAGAATATCCACACCAGTTTTTTCGTCATCGCTGCATTTTACATTTTTCAGCGCTTCTGCTGCGCGGATAAGAGCCACTCCACCGCCGCAGACAATTCCTTCTTCTACGGCTGCGCGGGTAGCATGCAGGGCATCTTCAACACGAGCCTTCTTTTCCTTCATTTCAACTTCAGTGGAAGCTCCGACCCGGATTACGGCTACGCCGCCTGCCAGTTTAGCCAGTCGTTCCTGAAGTTTTTCTTTGTCATAATCAGAAGAAGAATCTTCAATCTCTTTTTTGATTTGAGCGATACGACCATCCAGATCTTCTTTCTTGCCTTCACCTTCAATAATGGTGGTTTCTTCTTTATCTACCACTACTTTTTTGGCACGTCCCAGATCAGTCATATCAACATTCTCCAGCTTGATACCCAGGTCTTCAGAAAGAAACGTTCCGCCGGTCAGTACGGCGATATCTTTCATCATTTCTTTACGACGGTCACCGAAGCCGGGAGCTTTGACTGATACTGTATTCAAAGTTCCTCTGATTTTATTGACAACCAGGGTTGCCAGCGCTTCGCCCTCTACTTCCTCACTGATAATGAGCAATGGAGCATTTTGCTGGGCGACTTTTTCCAGCAAGGGCAACATGTCACGCATGTTAGAAATTTTCTTTTCATAAATAAGAATATAAGGATTTTCTAATTCTGCTACCATTCTTTCTGAATCAGTAACAAAATAAGGGGAAAGGTATCCTTTGTCAAACTGCATGCCTTCAACTACTTCCATGTTTGTTTCCATGCCTTTTGCTTCTTCCACGGTGATTACGCCATCTTTCCCTACTTTTTCCATGGCATCTGCTATAAGCTTTCCTATACTGGAGTCACCGTTTGCTGAGATGGTTCCTACCTGAGCGATTTCTTTTTGCTCGGCAATAGGATGACTCAGCTCTTCCAGCTTTTTGACAACAGCATTACAAGCCTTATCAAGACCTCTCTTAATAGCCATGGGATTGCCACCGGCCGTCACATTCTTGGAACCTTCACGATAAATTGATTGTGCCAGAACTGTTGCTGTGGTGGTGCCGTCACCTGCCACATCACTGGTTTGAGTGGCGACCTCTTTAACCATTTCGCTTCCCAGATTCTGCCAGCGGTCTTCAAGTTCTATTTCCTTTGCTACAGTGACGCCATCTTTTGTCATAGTCGGGGCACCGAATTTTTTTTCGATAACAACATTGCGACCTTTGGGTCCCAGTGTTACTTTAACGGCTTCCGCCAGCTTATCGACACCTTTCAGTAGTTCACCACGTGCTTCTTCGCTAAAGTGAATTTGTTTAGCCATAGTTGCTTAACCTCCTCAATAAATTTGTTATTCTACGATCGCTAAAATATCATTTTCTTTAAGTATCAGGTACTCTACTCCGTCAATCTTCACATCAGTACCTGCATACTTGCCAAATAAGACAGTATCGCCTTCTTTGACTTCCATGGGGTTCACATCACCCTTCTCATTGCGACTACCCGGACCTGCTGCTACCACTTTACCTTTTTGTGGCTTTTCTTTTGCCGTGTCCGGAATAACAATGTTGCCTACCTTCTTTTCCTCTTCTTCGATCCTTTCTACAAGGACGCGGTCGCTTAAAGGTCTGACTTTCATTGCTAACCTCCTCTTCTAGTTTTTTTTGTTTTCATGTAATATAAAGCAAACCCTGTGCCAAAAACTAAGGGAATAATTTTATTCTTTTTTTATCAATGGATATTAAGGACATGAAGATAAAAGCAGTGAAGCGGATAAAAAAAGAAATAGAGTTGCAGGGAAAAAATTGGCCCGGGGCTATACAGAAAGAAAAGCAGACAGTATATGCCTGAAGAACAGAGGAACGATAGAGTGAGGAATTCCCGCAGAAGGGTGTGAGGTGGATGGTAACCTTGAACCCCCCTCTCTTATAATGTGTCCTGTAAGAGGTAACAGGTAATAAGAATAAAGGGTCAATATGTATCAATTTAATACGGTGAAGTAGAAGGCGTCCGTATTTGTGTATCTCCAATACGTTTCAGACCTTATCGGCATCCACATCTTCGAGAATATCTGAAAGCGAAATGCCTGTCTGAGCGAGGTAAAACAATCCAAAAGATACGATAAAGAACATCTGCACGACATGGACTACAAGGGTAAAGGAAAGGGCAAGTCCCTCATCGAAGTTCAGCAATACCAGGGCAAACATGCCTGCCAGCTCAAAAAGACCCCAATAACCGGGGGCAGAAGGTATCATCACCCCGAAACATATCATCAGGCTGGTGAAAAGAGCCTGATGGTAATTCAAGGTGATTTCAGGAATGGAACGGGAAGCAGCGTAAAAGCTCAAGCCTACCAGTAACCAAACGGCAAAACTGAGCAACAGTGTCATTATGACTGCCCGGGCATTTTTTAGTGACTGGAAACCATGAATAAGTTGAAGGTACATTGATTTTATTTTTTGAAAGAAGCGGGCTGGCAGAATTTTGCTGCTGAATTCAATAACCTTAAGTCCCAACTCCTGAAAGAAGGAAAATTGAAAAGCAAGAATTACCAGGAAGACAAAAGTGGTCATATATGCAACATTGCGCACCAGGGCTTCAATAATTTGACCGCTTATTTCATATCCTTCGAAGGACAACCTGAAATCCGGGGGGATTTCCAGGCGCAGGAGAAGAGGCGTAAAAAGGATGAGCACGGCAAGTAAATCGTATACTCTTTCAACAACAATGGTAGAAAATCCAAAAGAGAACGTCAGATTATGCTTCTTTTTGAGAATAACGGCTCTGGCGAACTCTCCTATTCGAAGGGGAAGAATTGAATTTAATGCGAAACCAATAGCGCATATTTTGTAAAGCGAATAGGATGGCATTTTTTTATTATGGGCTGCAAGATAATGCCACCGGACTCCGCGGATGAAAAGTTGAAAGAGAGTCAGAAAACCAAAAACAAGAAGCCATGGAATCCTGACATTTCGGATGATGCTCCATACCTGGGGAAGATTGACATCCTTAAAAGCCAGCCACAGACCGGCAGCGGTAAGAAAAAAGCCAACAATGACCTTGATCCAGTGAAGTTTAAGAAGTTGCCAGAATGTCGACATAGATTGAGATCCCTCTTGGGCAAAAGCCGTATTAGCGTATAAAGCCTATATTCTGAAGAGGCCAGAAGCAAAAGAGAGCTTTGCCACCGATGTTTTCTCTGGGAATATCGCCCCAGAAACGGCTGTCAAAACTGCTGGAGCTATTGTCTCCCAGGGCATAAAAATGGTCCGGCTGAACCGTATGGTCATCCAGCCTGTTTATAGTGAAATACTCATTATTATAAAGGATGGGATGTTCTTCTATCCTTTCCCCATCCAGGTATAAACGGTCGTTCTGTATACTGAGGGTATGGGCATCAAGAGCGGCGATTCGCTTAATGTATTTCGGTTTGCTGGAATCATAAATATCTGCAGGCGTTTTGAACATTATCACATCACCAATTTGTGGTTCCCGGAACCAGTAATAGAATTTATTTATAACCAAACGACTGTATTCCCGGTTAACCTCATCAATCTGACGTATTTCATCAAGGTAATCAAAAGGTGATTCCAGTTCCCAGTTGGCTTCATCTTCTTGTATAATAACCGGATGAAATATTTCTGCATACTGTTCTTTTATCTGCTCCAGAGAAACATCCATTTCTCCCTGTACTGAAAAGCTCCTGGTGCGAGGGTGATACAATACTGCAAAAGGAGCTGATGCCACCATTTTTAAAGGCCAACCTTCTCCAACCTGATGTTCGAATAATACAATATCGTCTTCCCCGGATTGAGTGAGATCAATGCGGGCAGCAAAATCGCCCATCAGGGTAGGAGTCATGGAGCCGGTGGGAACCTGGTACAGTTCTACGACAAAAGTTCGGAAGAACATGGCGATAAAGAGGGCAAAGACAAGTGCATCAATATTTTCACGCAGTTTAATAAGAAAACTGCGCTGCTCAGTCTTTTTTTTCTTTTTCCTGGAAGGGCGGGCGCTCACGGGGTGATTTTTTCCTTCTCTGGGATTGACAATAAAATATGATGAGTTTAAATATAATATACCAAATCGAGGATAAGTCAAAGGGCCGAAGTGGCGGAATTGGCAGACGCAGGGGATTCAAAATCCCCCGGGCTTTATGTCCCTGAGGGTTCAAGTCCCTCCTTCGGCACCACCATCTTCTTTTCTTCTTTTTTCTGCCTTATCTGGAGCTACATTAAACATTCTTTCAGTTGTGAATTTGAGCGTAATGTGTTAAAATGATTCACTGGATTTCGATTTTATTTTGTGTTTCTTACGGTGAAAAACGAGATTTTCACCTTTTTTCAATGAGGAAAAGGTATCAGATATGATGCCATTTTTTGTGACTGAAAGAAGGCCTGATATAAAGAGGAGCAAAACATATATGAAACCCAGAATATTAGTGGTCGATGATGAAGAAAAAGCGGCCCGGGGCATAAAAAGACTTCTTGAAATTTCCGGCGGGTACGACGTGGATATAGCCTGCCATGGTAAAGAAGCACTCGAGAAGATGGGAGAAGAGGCGTTTAATATTGTTATTACAGATTATAAGATGCCGGAAATGAATGGGTTGGAACTTTTAGAAGCTATTAAGAAGCAACAGCCGGAGGTAGAGGTGATTGTTATCACTGCCTATGATACAGAAGTAGGTCCGGCTGTAGATGCCATGAAATTAGGGGCTTTTGATTATATTACCAAACCCATTCAAACATCCGAGCTCAAGATCCAGATTAAAAAAGCCCTGGAAAGACAGAAATTGCAGAAAGAACGAGTCCTGTTCCAGGAGGAATTGGACAAAAAATACGGTTTGGATAATATCATTGGCAATTCACCGGCCATGCAGAAAGTGTATGAAAAAATCAGGCTGGTGGCGCCGACAAATGCTACTGTGCTCATAACCGGTGAAAGTGGTACAGGAAAAGAACTGGTGGCAGAAGCCATTCACCGTTTGAGTTCTCGAAAAGATAAGCCGCTGGTTAAAGTCCATTGTGCGGCCTTACCGATGACTCTTTTAGAAAGTGAACTGTTTGGTCATGTAAAAGGGGCTTTTACGGGGGCAGTCAATACAAAGGCCGGTCGTTTTGAGATGGCAGATAAGAGTTCCCTGTTTCTGGACGAAATAAGCGAAATCGAGCCCTTTATTCAGGTTAAATTGTTACGGGTTTTACAGGATCAGTTTATTGAACGGGTGGGAAGTACCAGGGGTTTTCAGGTAGATGTACGTATTATATGTGCTACCAACCGTAAGCTTGAAGAACTGGTAAAAAAAAATAAATTTCGGGAAGATCTCTATTACCGGTTGAAGGTGGTAGAAATTGAACTGCCGCCGTTACGTGAAAGAGAGGGGGATATCCAGCTTCTCATTGACCATTTTGTGAAACATTTCTCCCGGATCCACAACAAAGAAGTCGAAGGGATAGCACCTAATGCCTTGAAGGTCCTTTATCAGTATCCCTGGCCTGGAAATATTCGGCAATTGCGTAATACTATAGAGAGCATGGTAGTTCTTTGCCGCTCCAGGACCATTCAGAAGAAAGATTTGCCGGAAGAAATCCAGAAATCTAAACGAAAAAACAACGTGCGAATGCCTCTGGGAATTTCTCTGCAAGAGGTTGAGAAAGAATATATCCTGGCAACCCTTCGCAAAAATGATTTCAACAAGGCTCAAACAGCGAAGGAACTGGGAATAGGAAGGAAGACTCTCTACCGTAAAATTGAGGAATATGACATACATTCATTTACGGCTGAATAGAAAATAAGGAGGAAGAATAGATAATGACATCATCACCTTATACTCCCCGGGAAATTGTCGAGTTACTTGACAAATATATCATTGGACAGGAAGAGGCCAAGAAAACGATGGCCATTGCTTTGCGCAACAGGTATCGTCGTAAGCAGCTGGACCCGGAGATAGCGGAAGAAATATCTCCCAAGAATATTATTATGATAGGGCCTACGGGTGTGGGAAAGACGGAAATAGCCCGTCGTTTGGCCCTCTTGTTGTATTCTCCCTTTCTAAAAGTAGAGGCTTCCAAATATACGGAAGTAGGGTATATGGGGCGTGATGTTGAATCCATTATCCGTGATCTCGTTGAAATTGCTGTGCGTATGGTCAAGAAAGAACTTCTGAAACAGGTGCGGGAGAAAGCCGCCAAAAATGTTGAAGAACTGCTCCTTGACCTTTTATTACCGGAGTTGCCCAAAAAGCGCGAGGAAACAGAGGAGGA
>PWGE01000306.1 GCA_003554345.1 Candidatus Sumerlaeota bacterium
CTTTGCGTGATACATTCTTATTCTTTGTTCTTTCCCATTCTGTCTCCTGCATTCTGACTCCTGAGTGTTTTCTATTTTCAGAGGAGACTTATTTTACTTCTACCGATGCTTCTTTCTTGAAAGGATTTGTCCTGTCGGCAAGTGAAAAAAGAAAAGGATAATTCTCACGCAAATGCTTCATATAGTACATCCATTCACCGATAAGCAATCGATGTACGCGGTGGGTATCTTCTAAAAGATGTTGATAGTCCGATTCAGAAAGCGCTTTTAAGTCTTTTCGATGAATAAGCTCCTGGGTCAGATGAAATATTGCCCAAACCAGGTTGGTAAATGTTTCGTCTTCCAGTAAACACGGGTTTTGGATAAGATCCAGAAGAAAAGGCTTCTTTTTATTCAAAATGCTTTTAATATATTCAAAATCGTATTTTTTAATCTCCAGAGGAGACGTTTCACAGGTAATATTCTGGTGTAAGTTCAAAAATTCTCTTTCCGACCAGTCTTCAGGCATGGTAAGTTTACTGGAACTCAAGAAAGAACTCTCATCAAAGGCTGACAACTCTCTCAGAAGCTCGGTGCCCACCTCGCTGAAAAACGCACCTATTAACATGTTAAGTTTACTCCTCATGGCTTTTTGTTCCCTGTAATGCAGTAACCTGTGTATTACCAGGGTTACCAGAAGAAGTTCAAAAAACACAAAGGCAAAGTCGCCAAAAAAGTAAAGGAAAATGTGCTCAGGATCCCTGAATATAAAAAAGTGAATCAAGTACACGATGATACACAGGGTGATAAGTACAACCCCAAGGATGATTTCCCAGCCCCATAACTTACGCATATCTCGTACCTCCTTCCATCAATATGCTTTTCCCTTCGAAAAAACAGGTGTTCTCCTCATTGAGTTCGAATGATGCTGGATAGAAACATAGTGTGAACAAGCTGATATGGGATGGCAAAAAACATGTTTACCTCAACAGCATACTTTCTGGCCCTGTATTATGGAGTGCCAGAGAACGAGAACCCGATTCTGTCAGACAAAATACTCATCTTCAATTTCATTATATGTTAACCTTAATTTAAAGCAATCATAGAGGTATAAAAGGGATACACAAAATATTTATTCATTTACTAATATTAAAAAATGGATTTCTCTGAAGACCTTATTATGCCTTTCCAGGAGGCTTTTAGGCTTATTATTTGATAGAGATATCTTTACAACGAATAGAAAACATACAAGTGCCGAACATATTACTTACACTTCATTGATGGAAAAAAGAATAAGCAAACAGAAGAAGTGAGATACCCGACCCTGGTGGTGATTGTTACCTGAAGTAATGCCAGTTAGAAACACCGGTATAATCAATTTCGAAAGCAACAGGTTCAGCCCATTCACTCCACTGATGGAAAGTATTGCGATAACGGGCGCGAATATAGTGAGTGGCATCGGGTTTATCCACGGAAAAGCCTGCAGAGAAAGAGTCCAGTGGCTCAGAGATGTCGGTTTTACGCCACTCTATACCCGTAAAATCCTCTTCCAGTGCAATTTCCCATTGGGTTTGTAAATGCCCGCCCAGCCAGTCTAAATCTGTAAAAAGAGAGCCCTGCAGGGAAAGAGGCAAGGATTTACGTTCTCCTTCTGAAGGAGCAAGAATGGTGGGGGAGGGAATGGAAAAGTTTCCCACGGAAAACTCATAGAAAGCCGATCCATTAAAACCCGCCTGCCGGGCATGAGTATTCATTCTGCGCATCCACTCGAAAGATCGTCTCATCTGGTCCTGGGAACCGATATCAGCATGCACGATAAGAGATACTTCAGGTTTTATTTCCCGGACCTTGTCAACATAATAGTTTCCATATTCTTCCACAAAGTCAGGGGGAAGATCTGCCTGAATCCAGTCCTGCCAGGCATCCTGGATAATAACGACATCCGGCTGAAGAGAAGAGACGGCAGCTTCCAGATCCTGTCCCTGATACTCTGCGCTCTTGCCCGGTTCAACTGTGCAATCTGATAGATGCATATGGACTGTCTGTACTTCCGGGCGGGTATTTTTAGCCGCATCATACAGGGTATCGGCAAAGGAAATCAGAGAATCAATGCGAAATTGTACCCATTGTTCGTAGATAGGTTCATTCTCTTCTTTTAAAAAGTAATCTTCACTTTCCGGATCAAAAAGGTCTACGGGATCAACAGGAGAATCCTCCATGAACTTATCCCGGCAATTATCACATATACAGGCATACTTATCACTATTGGGGTTGTCGGGATAGGGGCCACCCCAGACTTCAAACCAGTTCTCGGCAAGTTCTATGGCATCATAGGGGACCTCTTGCATAATAGACTGTACGCGGTCTGCCTGGTGTGCGGTAAATTCATCCGAATTGGGACAGAGATACACGCGCCAGTCATGACTGCTTGATCCGTCGAGCATCTTCTGCCGCCAGTCTGGATTTTGCTGATAAGCTGCCAGGTCGGTGGAAGGATACATACGTAATATTGCCTTCAATCCAGCTTCATGAAAGGCTTCTACGATCTTTGCCTGTTCAGCAATAGTTGGGTTAGCCCAGATGGAAATTATCTGAGCACCCATATACCCTTTATCCCTTACCGAGAGGGCAAATTCTTTCCAGTCGATATTGTCATAAAAATCGAAAACCGGATCGACGGCTATCCAGGGACCTCTGATATGTTGTGGTGAGGCATACTGCATTGAAGATAAGGAAAGAGTGGCGGATTCTGAGGAGTCTTTTGCAAAATGAAATGTCATATGTTCAATGGTGGAGAGTTTTTCGTCGCCAGAGGAAACAAAGTCGGCGCGGGAAAATATCAGCTCCTGAGCTCCTTCTTTCGCCATAAGCGATGCAGTGTACTCATTTTCATGAATATCTACCAGCGTAAGGGTGAGCGTACCTTCTTCCGGAAAGTCACCATCAACCTTCAAAGCATCATAGCCACTGAAAAAGGACCCAAAAGGCAGGTGAAATTTCACACTGGTGTCAAATGTGATTTGCAGAGCGCCATCCTGAAGCTTAAATTCTTCACCTTCTTTTTCATTGATGAGCTGTTTCTCATAGTGGTCAGCTGTAAAGTCATGCTGAACATACGAGTGCGCTATAAGAATAGGAAGAAATAACAGCAGGAAACACAGACAAGTTATGGTTTTTCTTAACACTTTTATTATCCTTATGTATAGTTTTTTAAACGATTCAAACAGTAGGGTATTGTAGTTTTTTTAGATATGATAGCAAGGAAGAGAAAATATCTGGTATCGAAAAAGGGGCATTTATAAGAGAGCCTCTCCCGCCGGAGGCAGAGTGGAATCTGGAGAGGGGCTTTTGGGTGTTTTACACTCCGGGACAGGCTAACGGGAAATCAAAGCAAGTGGACATACACGGACATACACGGACGTACATGGACTGACATGGACAGAAATACAATAGGAACAATCGGATACATCAATCAGATCGGTTTTTGTA
>PWGE01000420.1 GCA_003554345.1 Candidatus Sumerlaeota bacterium
AAGCTGGGTCTTGATTCCCAGACTCCTCTCTGTATTCTTTCTCAAACCACCCAGGAAACCAGCCAGTTTCGCCATTTTGTCTCTGAAATTAAGAAGTTTTTTCCCCGGGTAGAAGTGCAGAATACTATCTGTAATGCGACTGAAGAGCGTCAAAATGAACTTAAAAAGCTGGTTGAAGAGGTTGATATGCTTATTATCCTGGGAGGAAAGCATAGTGGAAATACCCGTCGTCTTTATGAGATAGGCAGTGAAAGACTTTCTCAAACAATCTGGGTAGAGGCTCCCTCCGAACTGGACAAATATAAGGACAGTATCAGAAAGGCAAAAAAAATTGGTGTTTCGGCAGGGGCTTCCACCCCTCAGTGGATTATTGATGCTGTTCAGGAAAAAGTGGGAAAAATCATTATTCATGAGAAAAATTTTCTTCTGGGAAGTCTCTATGATTTTCTGAGATGCATCATTCGCTTATCTTTGCTGGTAGGTCTGGCAGCAGGTTTTTCCGGCCTTTTCTGGAGTTCGTTTTTCAACTCTCCCTATCCTCTCCGTCTTTTTTTCATGACTGTGCTGTACGTGTTCTCCATGTATTTTGGGCATCGCCTCAAAGAAATTGAATATAAAGACCCTTCACGATTCAAAATGTATCGGCAACATGAGGGCTTATTCTGGAGTCTGCTGTTTTTTCTTCTTATCGTGGGAACTTTAACCGGGTTTCTGGTTTCTCCATTGAGCGGGATAGTGTATGGAGTGCTGGCACTGGTGGGTATGCTCTATATTTTTCCCCAACAGAGCTTTTTTCTCAAACGCCTTCACGTTATACCCGGAAGTAAAGATTTTGCAGTGGCATTAGCCTGGGCATTCTTGGCTGTGGTCTTTCCCGCCAAAAGTGGTGTTCCTGAAACTTTCCTTTTGGTGGTACCTATAGCATTTGCTTTTATGGCTACCGCGGTGTTTTTCAGAATGCTTCTTCTTGATCTCCTTGATTTTCAAAGCGATAGAATCATGGGACGGGATACTCTTATTACCATGGTATCTCAAAAGAAATATCGAAAACTTCTCCATCTTATCTGGTTCGTCAATCTTGTATGCCTGGTTTTTCTTGTACCCTTGATAAGGGAATGGACGCTGTTGTTACTGCTTTTGAACGCCGGTTTACTGGGGACACGCATTCTTGTTGATGTGAGACCTACCATCAACCGGTACTTGTTTGAGACTCTGCTGGACGGTCTTTTTGTGGTTCCTGCTTTGATAGGATTACTGTTATGAAAATAAAAATTATAGCCGTGGGAAAACTCAGCGAACCGTATAAACGCCTGGAGAGAGAGTTTGTGAAAAGAATACAGGGAGCCGCTGGTTTGCAGGTACATGAAATAAAAGAGGTAAAGGAAAAGAATGAAAACCAGAAGAAAGCTCGCGAGGCACGATTGATTGAAAAAGCAGTCGATGCTTCAGATACGGTAATACTGATGGCAAAAGAAGGTCGTCAGTTTCAATCCTCAGAGCAGTTTGCCTCCTGTTTACGTTCATTGAATCAGCCTGCTTTTGTCATTGGTTCAGACGTCGGACTGGATAAAAGTCTCGAAAAAAGAGCTTCTCATTCTTTTTCTTTTTCCGGTCTCACTTTTCCTCACCAGCTGTTTCGCATCATGCTGTATGAACAAATTTACAGGGCACAGTGTATATGGATAAATCACCCTTATCACAAGTAAAACGCAAAAAAATTCTGGTCTATTCCCAGGTTATCTGGGATGATGTATGGCAGAGACCCCAGGAGTTTGCGATGGGGGCTTCGCGCTATGCCGATGTTGTGTATTATGCCCCTGTTCCCTGGCATCGTTACCTGAAGGTTCATAAAAAAAGGATGAAACCCTTTCGAAAAGTGAGGGGAAATGTGCACGTCTATTCGCCCCGTATCTTGCCCGGTCATTACCGTTGCCCTGCCGTAAAAAAAATTAATGAGCGGTTTCTTCATCGGCATCTCAAAAGCCTCCATCGCCGTTATCAGTTTGACCTGTGTATAACCAATTCTCCATTTGTGAGTTTTTTTCTCGATCTTTTTCGGGATATACCGGTCATTTACGATGTTATCGATGATTTTATCCGTTTTTCCTGGGCGCCTGCCAGTGCCCCCCGGGAAGAACAGCTTCTTTTTCAGGAAGCTTCTCTCTGTTTTACCGGTACGCGGACTCTTTATGAACGAAAAAAAAGATTTCATAATGATATCCATTTTATTCCCTGTGGCGTTCATTTTGAAAAATTCTATCAACAGAAAGGAGAAATGCCTGCTGACCTGAAGGATATTCCGCGCCCTGTTATCGGTTATTTTGGAACGATCAGTGATCGACTCAACAGAAATCTTATCAGAAAAATAGCAGACCACTTTTCCAACGCTTCCATTGTTCTTATCGGACCGGTGCAATCCAGCTTTGGAAGCCTTATCGAAAAGCCCAATATCCATTATGTCGGACTCAAGCCCCATGACGAACTGCCCCTCTATTTGAAGGAATTTTCGGTCTGTATTCTTCCTTTTAATATGGATGAAGGAACAAAGAGTATTAATCCTGTTAAACTCCTGGAGTTTTTAAGCGGTGGTAAAATTGTGGTATCCACGCCCATTCCCGATGTGGTGTATTTTTATAAGGGAATTGTCTTTCTCGCTGAAAAAGAGCAGGAGTTTATCGAGGTTCTTGAGCGGCAGTTGCAAAATCCGGATGAAAAACGCATCCAGGCGGGGATAGAGCTGGCACGCCGTCGATCCTGGAAAGCAATGGTCGAGGAGATGCTTCGGCGGGCAGAGATACTGTAATATGCCGGAATTGCCGGAAGTAGAAGCGATTCGTCTTTCCCTGAAACAATGTGTTCTGCACAGAAAAATAAGCAAAATGCATACGTCTGATACAAAAGTCGTTCGCTTTTCTGATGCTTCTTTTCGGGAAATACAGGATAAACCAATCCGGGCATTGAAACGAAAGGGCAAGCATCTGCTGATATTTTTTGGCCAAAGTGATTGTATGCTTCAGGTTCACCTGGGAATGACGGGATTTGTGTTCTATAAAAAACACTTCACAGACACCCCTTTTCGAAGAGTGTCCTTTCAACTCGATAAGGGGTGGCTCTTCTTTGATGACATGCGGAAATTCGGCTTTCTCGATATAGTCTCTGATACTATCTTTTTCCAGAAGATATTGTCTCAGCTTGGACCTGATGCCCTGACGGAAAAGTTCACAGCCCATCAGCTCTATTCCAGAGCCCGCCATCGAAAATGTGCGGTTCACGCTCTCTTGCTGGATCAACATTTTGTAGCGGGGCTGGGCAATATATATGCTTCTGAGATCCTTTTTCAGGCGGGTATATCGCCCTTTAAGCGCAGTTGTTATGTAAGTATGAGAGATTGGGAAACAATTTTGAAAGCGATGAAGGATATTCTTGCCCGGGCTGTTACCATGAATGGCTCGACCTATGTTGACCA
>PWGE01000141.1 GCA_003554345.1 Candidatus Sumerlaeota bacterium
CTTCTTATGATTTCAGCTCATCCCGAATCTTACATTCTGACAGGTGGGCAGTCTTCTCTGCAATTTACCCTTTTCAATCCCACAGATACAGTCCTGGAAGATATTTCCTTGAATCTCACCACTCCTCAACTTGATTCTTACCTTATAGAAGATAAAACCTTCACCCTCTCCCCCTTTGAAAAGAAATCCTGGAAATGGGATGAACATTTTCCATTACAGGATATGGATGCTGCATCAGAATACTTGACTTTCAAAATTTCCGGAAAAAACACAGACATTCTTCCTGAAGAATTTAATATACCACTACTCAAGCCCGGCTATCTGGAACTGGTCTCACCTATCAAGATTTCTCCATCTTCCCCTTTCGAAGGACAGAGCCTTTTCTTCGAGCTCACCATTCAAAATACCGGCGACAGGAAATCAAGTCGAAGCGGAATCCAGTTTTATGAGAAAAAAGAAGGAGAAGAGGCTGAAACTCTGCAGGTCACTCCCAGACCCCATATTGAACCCCTCAAACCGGGAGAAAAAAAGAGCGTACGCTTTCGTCACTCCCCCTGGAAAAATCAAGGCAATCGAATATACTCAACAAGCATTGAAGAAAACCGGGGCACTTTTGAGCCAGAGTACGCCTCAAAAGAAATCTATATTCGGGAAAATTTTAATTTCCAAACCCATCGCGCCATGACCATGGGTCCCCGCACTGAAGAAGACAGGGAAGAAAGAGCTGTTTACCTGCAGGCAATCTTTTCCAATACCGGGGAAAGAGATGCCGAAGGGGTAGTGGTTAATTTTTTCCGGTCCTCTTCTCAGACTCCTGAAAATAAAATTGGAGAGATCTATCTTGATAAAGTGGAAGCCGGAAAAACATATTCCGTTCCCCTGCGCTGGGAAAATGTACCAGAAGGTTTTGTGAGATGGACTTATAATGTAGGCCTTAAGGTGAGCACCGCCAGAGTATCACATGTTGAAGAGGCTGAACATGAAGCTGAACTGGTAGAAGAACTGCAGGAATAGGGTTTGACCAGTGCCCCTTTTCAGGGCTCAATCCAATAAATCGGCTATTTCCATAACCATCTTTTCAGTTTTTTCCCAACCCAGACAGGGATCCGTTATTGATTGACCAAACACCTCACCGGTGGTTTTCTGAGCTCCGTCCACAAGGTAACTTTCAATCATAAAGCCCTTTATCATCCTCCGCAAAAGAGGAGTGAGCCGGCGATTCATAAGAACTTCTCTGGCAATACGAGGCTGCTGCTCATACTGTTTCTGAGAATTAGAATGATTGGTATCTATGATGAGAGCCGGATTTTGAAGATCTCTTTCTTTATAATGTTCCCCTATCAGCACCAGGTCCTCATAATGGTAATTGGGAATGTGCTGACCAAAGCGATTAACAGAACCCCGCAGCACACCATGCGTCAATGAATTACCTTCAGTCTGTACTTCCCAGCCGTTATATATAAAGGTATGCTCGACCTGGGCTGCCTTTATCGAGTTCAACATGACCTGAAAATCGCCACTCGTCGGATTTTTCATTCCCACCGGCACATTCAGGCCGCTACAGGTTAAACGATGCTCCTGATTTTCAACAGAACGAGCACCAATAGCCACATAACTTAAGATATCTTCCAGATAAGGATAGTTTCCCGGATACAGCATTTCATCAGCAGGCGAAAGATGGGATTCCTCCATCACCCGGATATGTAATTGCCGTATCAGACGTACCCCCTGGACGTAATCATACTTCCCCGACGGAGAAGGCTGATGTAACATTCCTTTATACCCCATGGCGGTTGTTCGGGGTTTATTAGTATAGATGCGTGGTATAAGCAGTAAACGGTCTTTTACCTTTTCCTGTAATTCTGCCAGTTGGGAAGTATATTGACAGACCGCGTCCATATTATCCGCAGAACAGGGGCCAATAATCAGGAGAAACTTATCACTTTTTCCCTCAAAAATCGCCTTTACCTCTTTATCACGTTCTGCCTTAATTTTCTTTAATATACCGGGCAACGGTATTTCATGAAGAAGATCCTCAGGCTTGGGATAAGGACGAATTTTACGAAACATGGTAACAAAACCTCATAAAAAAAGACTTTCAGAAAGAAGCAGGAAGAGAAATGGTGGGCGGTACAGGGCTCGAACCTGTGACCCCCGGCTTGTAAGGCCGATGCTCTCCCAGCTGAGCTAACCGCCCACTTCTTTTAAGCTTTCATTATTTTACTCAAACTGATTAGTTTGTCAAGGCTTTAATACCGTTCATCCAGATACTGCCGGTGGGGAAAGTATTTCTTTCGAGCTGCACACAAACGATCCACTTCATCGGGTGGAAGTGTTTGAATTTGATGACGATACGGATACAAATCATAATATAATTGAGAATACGATTCCAGGGCTTCAATGAGGTAGTAGGTTTCCCAGGGTTCGATACCCCATGCCACCACCCCATGGTGTGCCAGAACAGCTACCTGACACCTGTTAATATAGGGAGCAATATTCTGAGGGATTTCTTCCGATCCAGGCAAAGAAAAGGGAATAATGGGAACTTTCCCCCACATCAACACACTTTCTGCAGTCAAAGGCACATCATATGAAAAGTCAGGATCCATAAGAGAAAGGGCCAGGGTATAAGGAGAATGAAGATGAATGACCACCTGTATATCCCGCCTTTGCCAGTAAAAGAGCAGATGGAGTAATACTTCGCTGGAAGGCCTGCGGTCGGGATACTGGTTCTTTCCATATAAGTCCACCACTGTAAAATCTGTTTCGGAAAGCTCCCCTTTTCCTGTTCCAGAGACTGTACACCCCGCATGCCACTCATCAATACGCCAGGAAAAATTCCCCTCATTTGCCGAACAAAGAGCCCGCTGATGGGCTTTTTTTCCAATAGCACGGAAGGTTTCACACATACCTGAAAACTTTTTGTGAGAACACCAATCAGACATAACTATTCACGTTTTTTTTCTATAACGGCGCTTTTCATGAACAAGGTAATTGAGTACCATCAGACTATTGAGCATTTGCACATCCTCCACCACCACAAAATCAGGAACCATCAACTGGACAGGCGCAAAATTTAATATGCCTTCAATTCCCACTGCTACCAGGTTATTCGCCACATCCTGTGCTGCAGAAGCCGGTACAGTCAAAAAAGCCAGCCGAATTCCTTCCTTTTGTACCACCTTTCCAATGGCACTGGAAGGTTGTACAATATTATTTCCTACACGGCTACCAATAACAGCAGGGTCATTATCAAACAGAGCCTTAATGGCAAATTCCTTTTCCTGAAAACCCGCATACAGTGCTAACGCTCTTCCAAGGTTTCCAATACCCACCACAATACAGGAAGTCCCACCAACAAGACACAGACCCTTTTCACAAACCCCGATCAACTTTTGCACAGAATATCCATTACGGGACGTTCCCAGAGGCCCGAAGTAACGTAAA
>PWGE01000154.1 GCA_003554345.1 Candidatus Sumerlaeota bacterium
CTCTATGATGAAGAAGGAGAAGGGTTAGAATCGATAGTGGTGGGACCTCTTTATCTCGGCGAAGACTTTGAGAAACCGTATTTCACCTACACTGACAGGGATGGAAGCTTCAAATTCTATAATCTTCCGGAAAAGAAATACCGCTTTACTCTCTTCGTAGAAGGTTACCGACCCGCTCTGAAAGAGGGGGAGGTGCCAGACCGGGATGTGGCAGTGCATCTGGAAAAAGGAGAAGCAGATATCACAGGAACAGTGGTGGGGTCCCGTACCCTCCAGCCGATAGAAGATACCCCTGTCATATTACAGCACGAAGATTTCCATCTTTCTGTCAAAACTGATGAGGAAGGACAGTATGTTTTCAGCTCTTTAGACCCTGGCACTTATACCCTTTATTGTGCTGAATATGGAAAACCATGGCGGGAAAAAAAAGAGGTTGAGCTTGATGAAGAAGGATTAGCCAACCTTATTCTGGAGTACGAACAGGGAGTACAGATAGGAGGAGAAATAAATGATTATGTCTCCGGAGAACCGGTATACCAGTTTTCCTTTAAGGTGGTCAATGCCTATCCCGACCCTGTTGAAGTAACAACTGATCGCCAGGGAGTCTTTTTTATACCTGATCTTATTTTTGATGAACCCTTAACCTTTCATTCTCTGGATACAGAGTACCGTTTTATTGATGAAGAAACTGGAGAAATTATGGAGCGCAAAGAATTTCCAGATGTGTCTGAAGACGAAGATATGCCGCACATGGAAATTTACATACAACGCGCCATATCTCTTGAAGGACATATTGAAGCTCCTGAGTCAGTTTTAGAAGAAGCAGACTTGAATATTCGAACCCTTTCCACCGGGGAAGAGTCTTATATAGATTTTGAGGATGTGAAATCTGACGGTTCCTTCACCATTCATCTCTTTCATCCCGGCGATTCCTATATCTATGCTTATTGTAAAGAGGGGCACTATGCCTCGCCGGTTGAACATATCAGCTGGGAAAGTGAAGAGGATATTCCTTCTCATCTCACCCTCTCCCTGCAACAAACGGGCCGCGTTCATCTTCAAGCGCCGCAGGAAAGGAATGATATAGACAATTACAGGGTAAGGGCTCTCTGTCCTGAGTCAGGTAATATAGAGGTGGCCCGATATACTATCGAGGCCGGGGAAAGAAAAGTACTTACCGGACTTCCCATTGAAAATATTCACCTGCATTATTCCTGTGCTGAGGGGATATATAGCGGCACCCAGAATGTTCCTATGCCTTTTGACCGTGATGTTTTAGCCCGCGTTGAAGTTGAAGAAAAGCCTTACCTGTTCGGGCATATATACGATGCAGAGGGATACCCGCTCCAGGATGTAAGAATCACGGTGGAGTATGACCCTGAGATCGAGACCCCCTATCCCGGGGATTTTATATCACAGGAAGATGGATCTTTTCGTATTTCCCCTTTTTCACCTGACGATTGTGAGATAATCACCTTTTATCATCCTGAAGAAGGAGAATATTCTCTTGAGGCACCTTTTCCCCTTGATGAAGGAATAGAAATTACCCTGGAGGGTCCACCGGCTTTAAAGGGTACTATTTTTCGCTCACGAAACCAATTATTTACAGGAGAAATGTCCTTTCAATATCGACATGAAGAGGAAGAGGAGTTCGAGGAAAAGACGATAGAAGTGAAAGAGGGACAATTTTCTGTGCCCGGCCTGGAAGAAGGTGTTAATTATGTACTTATGGAAGATATTCATTCCGACCTCTCCTACCAGGGAACCTGGGAAATAACGGATACTACTGAACGATTACCGGATATTCTTCTGTCTCCGGCCCAAAATTTCTGGGGATATATCATTGATGATGATGACCGCCCCCTTCATGAGGCTGAAATCATCCTTTCCTCACCCTTACAGGAATATTCGGATATTACGAATAAGTCCGGGTTCTTTCATTTTGAAAATCTGGCAGGAACAGAATTTGATGTCAGGGTAGAATATACGGGCCATGGTCCTTATGAGGAAACGTATGATTTGCGTGAGCTATCTTTACCCTATATCATCGAATTAACGAAAGCTTTCCGGAAAATTGAGGGGGGCATTTATATCCCTGATGAAATGAGGTTCAGGTTGCAAATTCTTTTCGAAGATCCCGATGATGATGAAGTATACGAGGCGGATATCCTGAATGATGAATATGAAATCGATAATATAGCTATAGAGGAGGGGGAATTGAGAGTGCTCACTGACGGGCGGGAAGTGCTCACTGAACACCTCCGGTTTGATGATGAGGATACCATCGAATACCATATCAACCTTGACCAGTTCATCACCATTGCCGGGGAACTGGATGTAGAACCTGTCTTCACCGCTTATCCCCTTATTTTTCAAAATGTTGAAACAAATGAAGAATACGAAGCTTTTCTCCGCTTTGGAGATTACAGCTATATTGTTGAGGTTCCAGGCGGTATTTATGATATCCGACTGGGTCCCATGATACTGGAGTCAGAAGTTGCCCTTGAAAGTTCAAAAGACACTTATGACCTTTCTTTTTAATTGACAGAAATTTGCATAGAAAACTCATTGTCATTGTGTTTATTTTTAAAAGGGGTTTTCTCATGCCGACGCAGAGGAGATGCTGGCGCCAGTATGGAGAGAAACAAGTGAATCGATACAGACTTACATGGACTGAGGTGGACAGAAATACAAGGGATCCGGTTTATTTCAAATAATAAACCCTTTTTCTTCCATAGAGCTCCAGGAATTCAATACTCCATGAGACGGCAAATCCAAAAACCTTCTAAAGTGACAAAGAAAGAAGGAGAAGCCTGGCAGGGGTAAACTTTTTCTGACTTAACAATCTTTCAAAAAAGCCGTTTAAAGGGAATTTGATGACAATTGTAATTGCAATTGGGTTCATCAATGATACAATTGCAATTCATTATCAGGACCAAAGATTAAAAAAAGGTTATTTTTATGTATCAATTTACTACTGCTTCTACCCGTAAAGATCTGGATCAGATAACATCTCTGGTTGCCCGTACCTTTCCCAATAAAGGCTACTGGTTCTTCGTAGATATGAGAAACGGGATTCATGAGAATGACCCCTTTTTCAAACCCGAGCATTCTCACATCGTTAAGTACAAAGGAGAGATAGTCAGTCATATCGGAATATTAACCAAACCCATGAGATTACACGGAGAACAATTTTTAGTGGGTGGCATAGGGGATGTGGTAACTCATCGTGATCACAGGGGACAGGGTTTATCCAGCCGCCTCATGAACCAGGTGGTACAATACATGCAAAACAATGACTACGATTTCTCTATCCTTTCCGGCATACCCAATTTCTACCACCGTTTTGGATATATCGAAGCTCTTCCTGTATATAAGGGGCACATTGAAGCCAGATATCTGAAGAATATCCAGAGTACCTACAGGATCTTTCCTTTTAAAAA
>PWGE01000386.1 GCA_003554345.1 Candidatus Sumerlaeota bacterium
ATTGATAACACATCCTTCTATCGAAGGTCACCCGGGCATATCTGTCATTTTTGCCAAGATAAGGGCGTCGTCGATATCTGAGAAGTACGACTGGTTTGGCACCTACTTCTCTTACCAGCTTAAAGAAGTTAATATAATTATTCTCTTCTTCGCGGTTATGAAAGGGAATATCCATTAACTGTCCCCTGGCAAAAGACTCGGCAACATAGGGCCACATTTCAGGCGAAATTGCTGAACGCGTCTTGACGATGACATCTTTAATTTTTCGCTTGATCTCCAGGAAAACAGGCTGATCCCCTTCTGTTCCATATGTTCGGATTCTCAGCTTGAAGCGGGCCAGGGCTTCTTCTCGTTTTGCTTTGAATAAAGCCATATCCTGAGTGTCCAGCTGAAGGGTGGTTATGATATACTCACTTGATTCCGCTTCACAATTATAATCCGGTACACAAAATGGCTCAATAAAATCCTGAATGGGCTGTACAAGCTGGTAGGGAATAATATATTTTGCCTCATAACGCTCCAGATCAACAGTAGGCGTAAAAGAAATCGGTTTTTTAAAAATACTCAAAAAAAAACACCCCTATAAGCTATGTTACTGAGTTTTATTTAACCCTGACAAACTAGAATAATAACAAATTTACTATTTAAAGCAAGAAATTAATCCCGCTATCCCCTGGAGAAACAGCAGGATATCAGAGTATAAAATCCCAAAAAACATAATTATAAATATATTGACGATTTCCGGGATGCTTATATGATTACTATAAAACAAGAAGATTATAAAAAGTAAGATAATCTTACATCTTAATTTTCTGGTATTTCTCCCCTTCCCTTCCTTAAAATCTTCTTTTTATCAGTTTTTTCTGTAAATAAAATAAAAAGACTTCACCAGAAGGACTAAGAGGGTTCCCCGATAAAAAAAGGTGGAAAAGAAGCGCCGCTTCTTTTCCACCTCATGCTGTAAGTGCCCCTCACAGAAAAGTTTCAGATTATATCTTCCTGTTTTGAGGAGGGTAGTTCTCTTTCCGTATCATTATGACGCTGGCGAAATTGTTCTATTCCTTTTTCTCCCTGTCTTTTTCTATTATCAAAACGAGAATCTTTTTCCCGGCGTCTCGGCCTTTCTCTTAAAACACGTTCAACAATCCCATCAATAACTTCTTCATCATCTAAATCCCTTTCCCATCTGGTGTCATCATCCATATCTTCCCTGTGCTCTTTTCGCTCTTCCATAATCCTGTCCCTTATACTCTGCATCAATTCAAAACGCTCTGTCACCTTTTGGCGGACTGCTTCTTCCAGGGCCTCTTTTTCTGATTCATCTTCGGTATCCCTGTATTGTTCAGCCAATTCATGAATCCTCTTGCTCAGTCCGTTGATTTCTTCCCTCTCTTCACTATCCAGTACCATTTTCATCTTCCTGTTTTCTCTTCCGCGATTATGAGAATGGTTTCTTGTCCATTCTCCTTCATGAAGTTGTTCGCCTTTTATTTCCTCTCCCGATCTCCAACCTCGCTGTCCTCGTTGGGAATGATCCCTGGCACCTGCTATTAGTGCGAAGACGATCAGAATCATCCCTATGAACAGCCATTTTAATGTCATCTTCATTGAACTTCCTCCCTGCTATATTTTTCATTATATAAAACGTATAATTCATACAAATATTGTTTGCAGTTTCATGCTCTTCTATTGACACCACAGCCCAACAGCAACATTAATTGTCCTTTTTTATAAAAACATCCTGCAAAGCTGTTGCTTTTCAATACGTCCTTTTTATAATATCCTGATACATTTAAGGAATATCATGCATGACAAAACAGGATATAGTTATTATCGATTATAGTGTCGGTAATCTGCGCAGTGTTGAAAAAGCTTTTCAATACGCAGGATTGCCTGCGCGTATTATCTCAACACCTGCAGAATTACATGCTGCTGATAAAATCGTCTTGCCCGGAGTAGGAGCTATGAGCAAAGCCCATAAGGAATTGAATGACAATGGGTTTATTTCTGCTTTATCAGAAAATATACTGATGAAACAAAAACCCTTTCTGGGCATCTGCCTGGGCTTTCAACTCCTGTTTGATACCAGTGAGGAAGATGGCGGAAGTAAAGGGCTGGGAATAATTCCAGGCCGTGTGGTCCGCTTTCAAAAACCAGAGAAAATACCCCATATCGGCTGGAACAACCTGAATATCAAGAAAAAACTCCCCCTTTTCAAAAAAGTACCTTCAAACCCTTATGTATATTTTGTACCCTCTTATCACGCTATGCCCGATGATGAAGAGGTGGTAGCCAGCTACACCCTTTATGGGGAAAAATTTGTGTCGGCCATTTGTTCTGACAATATCATGGGGACACAATTTCACCCTGAAAAAAGTCAGAAATGGGGCTTGCAAATTATTGAAAACTTCGGAGCCCTGTAATTGTGAAGAAGAAGCCTATCTCAGAATTTGAACTGCGTATTCCTGCTTCTACTTCAAATATCGGTCCGGGATTTGACTGTTTAGGGCTGGCTTTTAACCTGTACAATCGAGTTCGGTTAAAAAGAAAAAAGGATAAATCCTCTTCCCTGGAGTTTCGCTTTAGCGGTCCCTATGCCTCTCAAATTTCTCAAACGGAGAATAATCTTTTTCTAAAAACCTTCGATGCTTTGTGCCACTCACTTGATAAGCCCAAACCCTCTCTTTTCATAGACTACGAAGTCAACATTCCTGTTTTCCGGGGACTGGGAAGTAGTGCTAATGCCGTACTTGCTGCTTATTTCACAGCAAGCACCCTTTTTGATCTTGAAGAAAACAACCAGCAAATTCTTTCGCGTCTTTTGCCCTTTGAGGGACATCCTGATAATCTCACCCCCTCTCTTACCGGAGGACTCACTATTTCAACCGTGGATAATTCTAAAGTATATTTCAACAAATACGACATTAAAAATGACTGGAGATACCTTTTACTGATTCCCGATTTCCATGTTTCCACTGATGCTGCGAGAAAGGTTCTCCCCGAGCTGTACAAACGACCAGAAATAATCTACAGTCTATCAAGATTACCTTTACTTATTCATTCTTTTTTAACAGGTAACGCCGCCCATCTCCCCATATTTTTACGCGATAAAATTCATCACCCCTATCGCACGCGTTTAATTCCCTTTTACGAAGAGGTGGAAAATCTTGCTTATGCAAGGGGCGCGGCAGGGGTGGCGTTAAGTGGATCAGGTTCTTCTATTATTATCATTATACCTGCTGACAATAAAGAAACAGCCACCGGCCCTTTCCTTGATATACTCCACCAGCACGGAATAGGCGGCGAAATTTATAAACCACATATTGACAACCACGGAACAATTGTTACGTTACATGATTAAACTTTTTATTCTCAGAACTTCACAAAAAAACAGAATATTTATTAACAGCATAGAGACTGAAAACATACCGGA
>PWGE01000299.1 GCA_003554345.1 Candidatus Sumerlaeota bacterium
TGCGATATATTCTGGAAAATGTTGTGACGGATGTTGATTGTGTGGTACTGGGAGAATGTACCGACCTTGGGATTCATCGGGGGCATCGGGGAAGAGTTGAGGTGAAGGTTATCACTTATGGCAGGTCATGTCATGCCAGTGAACCTGACCGAGGAGAAAATGCTGTTTATAAGATGGCTCCCATTATAAAGGGTATTGAAGAACTCCATTCTCAACTCACATATGATGCGTTTCTTGGAAAAGGATCGATTGCTGTTTCTAATATTGAATGCCGGACAGACTCTTTAAATTGTGTTCCCTATGAGTGTACTCTGTATCTGGATAGACGTTTAACAGCAGGAGAGACAAAAGAATCGGCTCTTAATGAGATTCGTGAAGTTATACCCCGGGGAACCGATTTTTGTCTGCAAACTTTAACATATGATACACCAAGCTATACCGGTAAAACATTAGAAATGGAAAAATACTATCCCACCTGGGTTCTTGAAGAAGACCATCCCCTGATACAAGAAGCGCAGAGGATTTATACTGATCTCTTTAAAAACCCCCCCCATGTGGGACGATGGGGCTTTAGTACCAATGGTGTGGCCAGTTGTGGGTTGCTGGGGATTCCCACTTTTGGTCTGGGACCCAGTTGTGAAAAATATGCCCATACTTTGGAAGATCAGTGTTCGGTAGAACATCTTGTTAAATCCTGTCAGTTTTATACCGCCTTTGGCCTGTTATATGGAAAGTAAAAAGAGCAGGAAAACATGTAGAAAAGGCTTCTGCTGATTGAGTGGGATGTCACATTTTCTTTCAAGAGATAATGTGTGGAAAAAGGTGTAATGATGAAAAATAAGCTCTTTCCCAGGGCTTCAAAATATGACCAACAATGGGTTCGTGAAAATTCTTATGATGGACTGACCTTATATTGTCTGGAAAGCCTGTGTCAGGTCATGCCGATACAAAAAGGGATGCGTGTTCTTGATCTGGGCTGTGGCTGGGCAATAAGCTCCATATTTTTAGCAAAAGAATTTGATGTAGAGGTGTGGGCGGTAGACAGGGAAAGGTCTTCGACAGATAATTGGTGAAGAGTGCAGGAGTTTTTTAGATAAGAGTTAATAAGTAATAGTTAATAGAGATAAAACGCTATGATTCAGAAGGGGGAAATTAAAGAAAAGAATAAGAATTGTCTCACGCAAAGCTCGCAAAGCCGCAAAGGCATACCACGGAGAAGAAATAGGGAATGAAGACAAAGATCGCCAAGCAGAGGAATGTTTTTTGGAAAAGAAAGAACCCAGAAAAGAATGCATCATGCTAAGGACCATATAAAGTCGCAAATCCGCCAGAGTGAACTTTCAGAAATACCATGACAAATATTTTGAAAGATTCGTCAAATTATCTCAGGGTAGAGACGCAATATTTTGCGTCTCAAAAGGATCTATTTTCAGAGGAATATTTTCATTCATAAGGTAAAGATACTGAAGCAGTCTTTATATTGTCTCCGGACGGAGCATCTGACAACGTGAATATTAAGGTGACTGACGGAAGGGAAAAGCAGTGAAACTCAGAGAAAGATATTTAACGCCGGAAAATATTGATAAGAAAACAGCTCGATTTTTAAATGAATCAGCGCCTCTATCCCGCCACACAATTGACTCATTTCAGCTTTCTGAAGCAGCTCTTATTATTATTGATATGCAAAAGTTTTTTGTAAATACTGAGTCGCGTGGTTGCATACCAACAGCTCGTGTGATTTTGCCACGTCTTCTTATGCTGGCTGAAAAGTTTATAGATAGCCGGCGACCTGTATTCTTTACCCGGCATCTCAACACCTCTCAAAATGCCGGAAATATGTTACACTGGTGGAAAGATATCATAACTCAGGAGGATCCCTTGAGTGGGTTGGTTTCTGAACTGGAACGACTTCCCGGTCGGGTCATTTCCAAAACCCGGTATGATGCTTTTTATAAAACATCTCTCCATGATCTTTTACAACATCAGGGAGTAACCCGGCTGGTCATTTCAGGTGTTATAACCCACCTGTGCTGTGAAACAACCATTCGTTCTTCTTTTATGCGAGGGTATAAGACGTATTTTCCAGTTGATGGAACAGCAGATTATAATGAGAAATTCCATCGGGCTTCCTTAATGAACCTGGCACACGGTTTTGCGGTTCCGGTAACAGTCAGTCAAATAGTAGAAAAAATGGATCAAAAAAAATAAAAGGATCAGTTTTTTTGTCTGGATGGGTTTAGAATAGTTTTTAATTATGCAAAATCAGGTTAAAGTTGGAATAATAGGAGCCGGTCCTGCTGGTATAGCAGCAGCCGTACAGTTGAAAAGAAGCGGGATATTCCCTCTTCTTTTTGAAAAAGAGAGGGTTGGCGGTTTGTTACATAATGCCTGTCTGGTTGAAAATTATCCGGGTTTTCCCGGGGGTATAGGCGGGAAGAAGATGGTAAGTCTTTTCCAGGAGCATCTCGACCATTATTCCATCGTTCCCCTCTATGAAGAGGTGATGAAAGTAAAACCCGGCCAACAACAGTGGCAACTTTTTTCTCAAAAGGATAGATATCATCTTGATTATGTTATTATAGCTACAGGGACCCAACCCTGTACCGGTGATTTTGCTTCTTCCTCTCCTCGGGTGTTGTATGAGGTGTATCCCCTCCTTGATAAAAAAGATTGTCTCATAGGCATTATAGGGGGAGGAGATGCTGCTTTTGACTATGCTTTGAATCTTTCTCAAAAGAACATGGTGGAAGTGGTTTATCGGTCCAGGCAACCTCGCTGTCTTCCTCTCCTTCATCAGCGGGCAAAAAAAAATCCCCGAATTACCCTCTATTCAGAAAAACGTCTCAAGGCAATATTAGAGGAAAATCAAAAACTGCAGGTTTTGTTAGATAACTCAAAATCCCGTCATATAGAGCGGAAATGGGATTATATGGTTTTGGCTATTGGAAGAGAGCCCACGTTCCCGGAAATAATCCAGGGAGCTGATGATATGATTTCTTCCACTCTTTTTTTTGCTGGAGATGTAAAGAATGGCTCCTATCGGCAAACTGCAATTGCTGTGGGACAGGGCATAGAAAGTGCTATGAGAATATTTTTTGAAGAAAAGAAAGGGTGATTATGAAAGTATTTGCTAAAAGTGGAAATACTTCGCTGGCAACAGTATACCTGGCTAGCAATAAGGAAGGGAAAAGCTTTGAATTTGTAGAATCTCTGCAACCACCTTTTCCCAAAGAGAAGAAATGGGTCTTGCTGGTTTCTTCTCTTTTTGGCTGTCCTGTACAATGCCGTTTTTGTGATGCCGGTACTGATTATGAGGGAAAACCGGATGTGAACGAAATATTCTTCCAGGTGGATTATCTTGTTCGTAAATATTTTCCGGATAAGCGTATTCCTATCGATAAATGGAAGATCCAGTTTGCCCGAA
>PWGE01000147.1 GCA_003554345.1 Candidatus Sumerlaeota bacterium
CAACCATCAAAAAAGCTATGGAAATCAATGACAGGCCCGTTTTAATAGATTTCCACGTAGACCCCCAGGAAAACGTTTTTCCAATGGTTCCCGCCGGGGGCTCCAACATTGATATGATCACCTCTTGTCCGGATAAGGAGTAAGAAAGCATGAGACATACTATATCAGCTCTGGTCAAAAATCATTCCGGTGTTCTATCCCATATTGCAGGGATGTTCAGTCGCCGTGCTTTTAATATTGACAGTTTAACTGTCGGCGAAACTATTGACCCCGCCATAAGCAGGATGACGATTGTAGTAGAGGGTGACGACTCGGTCATTGAACAGGTGGAAAAGCAACTTTCCAAATTGATTGATGTTATCACACTTGAAGATGTAAGGCCGGGAAAAGCTATTATTCGCGAACTGGTATTAGCCACTATAAAAATTAATGATGAAACCAGAACTCCCGTCATCGAACTTGCCGATATATTTGATGCTAAAGCCCTTGACATGACTGAAGAAAGCATTACTTTCGAAATGATAGGAGATGACAGGAAGATACATTCATTTTTGAAACTGCTCCAGAAATATGGTGAACCGATTATTGCCCGTACCGGACTAACTGCTTTACCGCTCACTGATGTAAATTAAACTGGTACTGTTGTTATTTCAGGTAACAGCATCTCATATAGCTCAAAAATCACTTGATAATAGAAGGAGGATACCATGGCGAAATTTTATAAAGAGAAGGATGTTGACACTTCTGTTTTAAAGGGCAAGAAAATTGCCGTTATCGGATATGGAAGCCAGGGCCATGCCCAGGCTCAGAATCTTAGAGACAGCGGACTGGATGTAATTGTAGCCGAAGTAGAAGGTTCTCCTAACTGGAGACTGGCTGAAGAACACGGTTTCGATCCTGTTTCTGCAACAGAAGCCACCCAGCAGGCTGATATCATTCAAATTCTGGTACCGGACGAAGTCCAGAAGTTTGTCTATCACGATCATATTGCCCCTCATTTAAAAAGCGGCAAAGCCCTGGTTTTTTCGCACGGTTTTAATATTCATTTCAGTCAGATAGAACCACCTGCAGATGTTGATGTCTACATGGTAGCTCCCAAGGGACCCGGTCACCTTGTCAGGCGCATGTACGAACAGGGAACAGGGGTCCCATCACTGGTCGCCATCTATCAGGATGCTTCAGGCAATGCCAGAAAGCTGGCCTTTGCCCATGCCTGCGGTATCGGTGCCGGAAAAGCAGGCATGCTGGAAACAAGCTTTAAAGAAGAAACTGAAACTGATCTTTTCGGAGAACAGGTTATTCTGTGCGGAGGATTGACTTCTCTTATTAAAGCAGCTTTTGAAACACTGGTTGATGCGGGATATCAACCGGAAATCGCTTATTTCGAATGTCTTCATGAAGTTAAACTTATTGCAGATCTGGTTTACGAAAAAGGAATCACTTATATGAGATATTCTATCAGTGATACAGCTGAATATGGAGATTTAACACGAGGACCACGGGTGGTAACCGATGAGACACGCCAGGAGTTGAAGAAAATACTCAAAGAAATTCAAGAAGGCCGTTTTGCCAGAGAATGGATCCTGGAAAATCAGGCTGGCAGACCTTCCTTTAAAGCCTTACGGGCAAAAGATGCTGTTCATCCTATTGAAAAAGTAGGGAAAGAACTTCGAGACCTTATGCCATGGCTTAAAGATTCCAAATAAACGCAGGCATGTCCTGTCCTGAGCACATAAAAAAGAGGGGGAAATCGATTCTCCCTCTTTTTTTTTGGACTTTCCTTTTCTCCTTTATTAAAAGCTCATGAATACACTCGTAACATTTAAAAACAGATTAACATCCCTTTTAAAGGGGAGAGAAGTTGATTTTACTCTGGGAAATTTATGGAAAAAAATCTGGATTCTGGTCCTGCCTGCGATGATTCACGGTTTACTTCACACGCTCTATGGGATGGTTGATTTTGCTATGGTTGGTCAATTAGGACCAGATGTATTAGCCGGAGTGGGCTTAGCCAGGGCTGTCATGTTTATTTTTATGGGGGCATTATTTGCTTCTGCCAGCGGAGTGAGTGCCCTTGTCTCCAAGTACTTTGGTGCCGGTGATATGCCTTCAGCACGAGCCTGTGCCGCCCAGGGAGTCAGCCTGTTTTCTATCGGTGGACTGGGTTTATGGGTGATTTACTATCTCGGAGCAGGACCCTTTCTGGGTATTATTGGTGCCGAGGGAGAAGCCTTTACAGAGGGATATAATTACCTGCGGTGGATTTCTTCCAGCTTCTTTTTCATTTCGCTTTCTGTAAGTTTATTCAGTATCCTGCGGGCTATGGGAGACTCCATCACACCTCTTATTCACTCCACTATCTCGAATGTATTCAACATCTTTCTCAACTATCTCCTTATTTACGGAAACTGGGGATTCCCCGAAATGGGTGTGCAGGGAGCTGCATTGGCAACGCTTATCTCAAGAATATACTATTGTGTGGTTCTTTTTTATATGCTGGAAAAGTCTTCATTGGCTATTCCCTTTTCCCGCCAACTCCTTTTTCACCTGAACACGACCTTCCTGAAAAGGATACTCAAACTTTCCTATCCATCAATGTTGCAAAGCCTGATAAGGGAAGGGGGACGTTTGCTGTATGTCAGCTTTATCACCACGCTGGGAATGGGTGTCATTGCGGGTCTTAATATAGGAATGCGTATTGAGGGGTTTGTTTTTATGCCCGGCTTTGCCTTTGCCATGGCAGCCACCACCATGGTAGGACAGAACCTGGGAGCTCACGACCTGGAACGTGCAAGAAAATCGGCACGGGTCAATTGCATCATGGCGGCTTCTTTTATGTCACTTCTGGCTATACCAATGGTACTCTTCGCTAACCACGTGGTTGCTCTATTTACCGATGATACCGAAGTGATGAAATTTGCCCGTCACTACATTTACTTTGTAGCCATTTCTGAGCCCTTTCTGGGTATCATATTTGCCACCAACGGTTCTTTTCGGGGAGCTCAACGTCCTCACCTGGCTTTACTGGGTGATACCCTCGGGTACTGGGGTATACGCGTACCCCTTTCATTTCTTGCAGTTTACATTTTTCAGCTGGAATACTGGTATATCTGGGGCATCATATCACTTGCTACCATCCTGCAAGCAGCTGCCTTACTTTATATCGCCAGAAAAAGGAAGTGGCTCACCTTAAGGCTTTATTAGCTTTACTTATCCCTGAATCTACCGGCAATAGTAGTATCACAATGAGGACACTGCCCATTTTTCAGGTAATTTTCATGCACAGAAAAGACCGTTCTGCTGATGAGAAGCTGGTTACAGCCTGGACAATAGGTGGAACTGGTCTTTTCATCGAGAATATTACCAATATAAACATACTTTAAGCCGCGGGATAAGGCGTTTTCATAAATAGAATAGAG
>PWGE01000398.1 GCA_003554345.1 Candidatus Sumerlaeota bacterium
GGAGCGATGAACTGCCGATTATCAGACGGCCCGCCGGGAAAACAGCAGACGGAGTGTATTACGGATTTATCGGCGGTTCCCAGGTCGGCGGCGCTCAGGAAATAAACCCGCCGTACCGCACGTTCCTGTTTGCGCCTGAAAAACAGTTGCCGAACAGAAAAGTGACAAAGCACGAGTATGGACACAAGCACTTGATCATTAGACTTAACATTAAAAATCACGATAAACGCTACGACTGGTGCTTCTGGCTCTGGGCCTACAGTCGAAAAATGACGGACAGGGTGCTGGCGACACTTCGGCATCCTCTGTCTGAGCGAACGACTTTTCGAGCGATCGAGCGGGACGGCCTGCTGATCGACGAAATAACGGAAGAGTGAAATACGGATAAAGGACTGAAAGGATAGAAAATGGAGAAGAATGAAGAAATGCTGTCTGAAGTATGGATCGGCGTTCCCGTCAAGTGCAGGCACGGCCACAGGGCGGTCTACTGGTACACCCTGGACGGGGAGGACGGCCTGGAATGGCGGCCGGACGGAGTGGAGCATCTGCAGGGCTGTTCATGTCCTAAATGGGGCGAGAATGACGGCTGGACCCGGGCTGAAGGCGAACTGATAATCGAACAGGGAGAAGAGTACTGAAAGTGCGCCGGAAAGAACGACAGGTTCTGCGGTCCGGACGGGAAGAGGACGCGATATACGGATCCGGAGTGGTCCGGACGGGCCGGAAAGAGAAAAGGTCCGTTAAACGGACGCTTAACAGGCGCCGGCGGAAAGAAATGAAACATCAGCTAAGGAGCGGATTATGCGCGGAAGAATTACTGGAACTATGATGAGCGTGATGATCGCGGCGGTGCTGGCCGGGTGCGCGGTGTTCCCGCCGGCCGGAGACTGCATAACGGGCCGGGAGACCGGGGAGGAGATTAAACGCTCTCTCCCCCGGGACGAATCGGCGGCCGTGAAGAAGGTCGTGGAAGAGTCCGTGGAGAACGTCCGGGAGGACCTGGACGTCCTGGCGAAGGACGGACTGATCCTGGAACCGGCCCCGGAGGATTACATAAGGGAACTGGACGCCCGGCTGCCGGAAGCCGTCGGGCGGGGTACGGCGGAGAAACTCAGGGAGCTTGTCATAAGTTCCGGGAGGGACGCCGGGGTGTCCGACTGGGAACAGTATATGAAATGCCTGGCCGGCGGGCTGGAAAGGGACTGAGATGAAATTATCAGAAAAAGAATTAAGGAAAGAATGGGACCGGACCCGGGATCTGATAGCCCGTTACTATCCGGAGGCCCGGAATGTGGAATACCGGAGACCGGAGATAAGGGACGAAAAAGGAGCCGAAACCAGCGAGTACGACGCCTGGCGGGACCGGGTGACGCTCAGACGGAAGAAAAAGAAAGACCGGGCGGGCACCCTGGCGGTCACCCGGGCTTTTATAACCCGCCTTCTCCATTTGTCCGCCGATGTGTCCTTTCTCCTGGCGTCGTACAACCCGGAGATTAAAAAGTACTGGCTGGGCCTGACGGTCCTCCGGAGATTATGGGCGGCCGTCACCGGCGCTTCTTACACGCAGTACAGAATCCCCGGTCCGGGCGGGGATGTCGTAAAAGACTTTAAAAAATAACCACAGGAGATTAATGATGTTTAATACAGTAAGAGGATACGTTCAGGCAGTCCCGATGATGTTCATTTTCGTTCTGGCGGGATGCAATTCCCTCCTGGTGCCGGGAGGCCCGTCCGGAGACGTGGCCAGCAAGCCCGCGTGGGAGATCGGATTCCAGGCCGCCGAGGCGTGGGTGCTGTCGGAGGGCCTGGTGGATGAGCGGTACCGGAAAGGAACTGAGGGCGCCTACACGGCCCTGAAGGCCGTTACGGACGGAAAGATCGAATGGGACCGGGAGAAGGTCCTGGAGGAACTTGACGGACTGCTGAAGGAAGAGGGGTGGAATGAATCCCAGCGCCTGGCGGCCCGGCGGTACGCCTCCTCCCTGGTGCACCGGGTGAAAACATACCTGGAAGGAGATGAACTAAGTATGGACATCCTGAACAGCCTGCGGACGGGCGCGGATGACGCGCTCCGGATGTACGGGGTGATCGGGGAGGACCGGTAATGGGACGGGACCGATATAAAGCGCTGGCCCTGTCCGGGGGAGGCTGCCGGGGAATTATCCAGGCGGCTCTCCTCTCCCGGGTGGACCTGAGCGGACTGGACGCGGTCGCCGGGACCAGCGCCGGTTCCGGGACGGCCGCGGCGATCGCCTCGGGTGTGCGCGGACAGGACCTGGTCAGGATTTTCGAGGAGAACGCCTGGGATATCTTCCGGTATCATTTCTTCCGGCGGGTCAATCCGCTGGCGGTTAATTATTCCGGCCGGGATATGCTTAAGGCCCTTGAAAGGGTCCTGGACGTTCCCCTGGGGGATCTGAAGATTCCCTGCTACATCCCCGCTTCCGGTTACGGGGGGCGGGCCAAGGTCTTCGACCGGACTGACGACTGGACCGCCGCTGAAGCGTGCCGGGCCAGCATGTCGGCCCCGCATATGTTCCCCCCGTTCAAGAAGGACGGAGCGTACTGGATAGACGGCGGACTGTGGGCCAGCGATCCCACGGCCGTCCTGGCGGCCGCGGTGAGAGATAAAGAAGGGGCGGACCCGGACCGGACGGACGTGATGACCGTTATGAACGGACACCATACGCCGGCGGAGAAGGCCGGAGACCCTCCGAAAACCCGGCTGGGCTGGCTCCCGCGGCTGATCCCCTATATCACCCGGGGCAATGAGACCGCGGCCCGTTATATAGCCCGCAGGATGCCCCTGGGCAGTCTCACGGTCTATGAGGATCCCCCGGTCAGGGATTACTGGGGTCTCGACCGGCCGGACAGAATGGAGGAGATGAAAAAGGAGGCCCTGAAGGGGCTGGATGATTTTAAAAGAGCGTGGGATGATTTCATGCTCGGAAAAAAGAGAGGCGAGTAAACTAAAATCGAAAGGTGACTATTATGGCGGGCAGAAACAACCATATGCATAAGACTATCCCCACAGACCAGAACGGCGTCGGGAGTGAATTCATAACCCAGCTGCAGATACAGGCCGACGAACTGGCCGATCAGGAGGGCGGGGGGGATATCAAGGACCTGTGCCAGCTCGTCCGGAAACTGACGTATCTTATCACGGCCCTGTACCGGGGAGGGTGCAGCAAGGCGGACGTCCACACCAGGAGCGTGGAGGATCTGGACGCCCGGCTGAGAAATGAGGTGCACATGCAGATAGAAGACATCAAAAGTCTGCTGGAATCCACACAGGCCCCGCGGTTCGGATGGCCGGCCGCCACGGCCTATATCACCACCCTGCTCAGCGCGGCGGGGCTTATTGTGACTTTCTTAATCGTCACGACCGGCTGACGAAAGGATACCGTCCCA
>PWGE01000258.1 GCA_003554345.1 Candidatus Sumerlaeota bacterium
ATATGTTATTACAGGGAGCAGAGATAATACGGCCCGTATTTGGGAGACCGAAACCGGTCAAATGCTGGATTCCCTGGAAGAACATATTGGCTCAGTGAGAGATGTGACTTTTTCTCCCTGTGGGGAATACATTCTAACAGGCAGCTGGGATACTACGGCCCGTATCTGGAAAAAAGAAACGGGAGAGGTTGAAAGTGTCCTGAACGGACATTATTCCTCTGTTCGAAGTGTGGCTTATTCATCCTGTGGCGCATATATTGCTACCGGTGGAGGGGATTCCACTATTCGCCTCTGGCGGGCTACCAGTGGCGACTATGTCCGGAGTTTTAAAGGTCATACCGGGGCAATCTCCGACATTGCTTTTTCTCCGGGTTCCCGGCAACTCTTATCTGCAGCAGGAGATCAAACCATACGTTTATGGGATAGGGGAAGCGGTGAAGAGCAGGAGTCCTTTTTTATTGCCGACGCTACTGTTTACTCTATGGCCTTCTCTTCTTGCGGCAGATATTTTGCCCTGGGATTACAGGATGGGAATGCCGTCCTCTGGGAGGTGGGAGCCAGAGAACCCTTCCTGGTTTTTGAAGGACATACCGCTCCTGTTTCGGCAGTGGATATTTCTCTTTGTGGAAGATACCTTTTAACCGGTAGCTGGGATGAAACAGTTGCCCTGTGGAACATTGAAAATCAGGATATCCTGGATTATCATATGGAGCATGAAGATAGAGTGTATGCTGTGGCTTTTTCGCCCCGCAGTGATTTTTCCCTCTCTGGAGGATGGGATGGCAAAGCGTTTATATGGAATGCCGATATTCTCGAAAAAGGTGAGAAAGAATATGATGCAGTTATAGTACATGATAATCTTCCTTCTACCCTCCCGAAAGAACAATCCTTTAATTTTAATCTCACAGTACGTAATGCAGGTACCAGAACATGGGAAAGGACCAGTAATGTTTTTCTGGGTGCCTCCAGTGATTATGATTCGTTAACTGAATACTGGCGGCTCCACCTTTCCCGTGATGTTTACCCTGGGCAACTCTACACCTTCTCATTTAACTTCAAACCTGAAGAAACCGGTGTTTTTACTACAACCTGGCAAATGTTGCGGGAAAGCGACCAGTGGTTTGGTGAGGTCTTCACCAGGGATTTGGAAGTGGTCAGCCGCACTTCTGTTGACTCTTTACACTGGCAGATGTTTCAGTAATAGCTCTTTATTTTGTCCCTTATAATACAGGAGAGTTCGATAGGTAAAAGTAATGACCGGCCTTCAGCGAAAATATAGAAATCACCGGCAAATAACAGTTAACAGACGTTTCTTTTAGTTGCAACCGTTTACCTGTGAGTATATGTTGGATTTTAGGAAGAAAATGCTTTCTGATAAAAAAACGAATTACCGTAGCCATCTTATGTGATGTTGTTATTAAGCCTGGTAAAGGAGTGGTTTTTATAAAAAAAGCGGAGCTGATTTTTTATCAGCTCCGCTTCATGAAGGTGCCCCTTCTGGAGGTTAGGATTACTCTTCTATCGGCAGAATTCTTCTTTCGCTCTCGTTTCCATAACGATCAATTGCGGATACAGCTATAGCAGTGATATTTTCCTCAGCTATATTCCTGCTAATGCTGCTCTGGGTACGGGGTAGTATTTTATAGTTCCATTCGTCATCCACTTCATAATAGAAAACATAATGAAAATTCTCTTCAGCTGTGGTCCAGGAGACCTCAAGTTCTTCCTCATTTATTTCTACCTCAGTATCAGGAGCAGGAGGTGTATCAGTACTTAACCAGGGATATGATGGGACAAGAGCTGGTTCAGCATATGGTCCCTCTTTTAATTCTTCAAAAAGGGTTTCATTATCGTGGTAATGTCTCATGCTGAAATGGACCGTTCCTGGATCCTCACCCAGAATACCCCGGCTTATCATAATTTGATGTACCGTTTCCAATGCGGCTTCTTCATCAGTATCATGGTGGTAAAGTACCAGACCAGGCCATAAGTGACGCTCTGCCACATTCTGATCATGCCACCACCGTAATAGAACAGGAAAGCTTAAACGGATGCGGGAAATAGGCCAGTATAATTGAGGTGTATAAAAGTCGACCCATCCTTCCTGGTACCACAAAAGAGCGTCAGCATAAAGATCTTCGTATTGGTCAAAGGTTTCTCCTACAGTTTCCGGTACGCCGGAGCGATATATTCCGAAAGGACTGATACTGAAGATAACGTGGGGTCGCTCGGCTTTTATGCCTTCATAAAGCCGCTCCACAAAACGGTTGACAGCATCGCGCCGCCAATCGTCCCTTTCCATGGTCCCACCTGCTTCTACATAAGCTTCCCATGTTTCATCATCAGGAAAATCTTCTCCATTCAAATAATCAGGGTAAGGATAAAAGTAGTCGTCAAAATGTATGCCATCAACATCATATCGTTCCATGACATCTTTGATGACGGCGTAAGAATGATCCTGTACTTCTTCCATTGCAGGATCCATCCACCAGAAGCCAGAATCTCCTAAATCATAAACCCATTCCGGATGTTGTTCCATAATAGAGTCTTCTGAAAAGTCGCTGTCCATGGAAGGATGAACTGCTCGATAGGGGTTGAACCAGGCGTGAAATTCAATACCCCGGGCATGGCTCTCTTCAATCCAGAACTCAACTGGATCATAGTAAGGATCTGGGGCTTTACCCTGTTCTCCGGTGAGATAATAAGACCATGGCTCCAGTTCTGAGGGATACAGGGCATCTGCATGAGGTCGAACCTGAAAAATGACGGCGTTCATATTGAGTTCCTGTAAGGTATCCAGAATCTCAATAGCTTCCTCTTGTTGCTTTTCAACCGGTAAGCCGGGTTCGGAAGGCCAATCAATGTTTGCCACTGTAGCAACCCATGCTGCCCTCATTTCACGATCGATAGTTGGTAGATCTTCCTCAATTGCTCTCATTCCAAATCCCATAACTAATCCCCCTAAAAGAATTGTCATAAAAAGCATCTTCTTCATACTTAAACTCCTTTCTCATTTCTATTTGTTCTTTTCCTGCTGATAAATCCGGTTTCTAATTTGCTATTATAGCATATTGCTTATGTAAATATAAGAACTACCTGTTAATATAAAGCAAATGGCGTAATATTTCAACTTTAACAGGCAAAAAATAAGTAGAGCCGTAAATTGTTTGAGAATTTCGGTGTCTCTTTTCCGGCTCCGTTGCATTTTAGATAAATTTTAGGAAAATCATGAGGATGAGGGAAAAAATTACTGCATTAATTCCTTGTAGAAATGAAGAGGATAATATTGCTGGTTGTCTGGAAAGTGTCTTATGGGCTGATGAGGTTTTGCTGGTTGATTCCTTCAGTACAGATAAAACCCTGGACATAGCACAAAGGTATCCCGTTCGTATCGTCCAGCA
>PWGE01000216.1 GCA_003554345.1 Candidatus Sumerlaeota bacterium
GGAGGATCATACGATTCGTATAATACCTGCAGTGCCTTTTTCGCCCGGTCTCGATCATACTTTCTGTCAACATACTTATCCCGGACTTCCTTATACTTCTCTTCACTGATAGCTCCTTCCTCAAAAAGATTCTTTTTCCTCTGATATTCTCGTTTCGATGCCCGGAATCTTTCTTCTGCCTGTTCTATTGCCAGGAGGTGCTCCTCAATATTGGCTTCATCTGGTTCTTCGGTGAGTTTTAAGGCTTCTCCCTCTACTTCCTTTCGTTCTGCTTCCAGGTTTGCAACCATATACTGTAATTCCCGGTCATCAAATTTCACAAGCAGGTCCCCCTTTTCAACACGTTCCCCTTCTTTCACAGGCAGAGAAGTGATTCGTGCCCGATACATGGAAAAAACAGTGTGTTCAACCGGAGCCTTCATAAAGCCTTCCTCGGTAAAACTACGGAGAATGTGCCGGGGTTGCATTTCTTCCACCTCAACAGTAATCCCCTCCAGTAACTGAACCGTGACCAAAATTATTGCCACTACGACAATAGCAGACCCCACAACATATTTTCCTATTTTCTTCATGCCTTTATTCCCTCGTTTTTAATACTTCCACCAGGTTCAATCGTCTTATTTTTTTCATGGCAAAACGTTGAGCCACCAGTATGGAAAAGAACGTTATTAATGCTCCCACCAGAAAAGAGCGAAAAGACATAGTGGTCGGCATGCTGTACATATCTGTACTCCATTCTGCAGCAAAAGCCTGTAATATAACCCACCCCAACGGCGCACCGGCTATAATGGCAAAAAAAGCCAGAAACCATTGTTCAAAGGTAATAACTGATAATACTTCTTCAGAAGTCAAACCTAAAACCCTCATAGATGCCAGTTCTCTGTTCCTTTCAGAAAGAATAATAATGCTTGACACATAAATCACCGCAAAACTGAAAACGACACCTATCAAAACATAAAGCTGTAATATCCAGCCGGCTAATTCCCACCATTCCTGCATTACTTCTATCATCTGGTGGCGGCTGTCTATGCCCGCCACCAGGTCGCTTTCCCGAAAGTGATCCCGGATTGTTCTCATCTGCTCTCTTATGGCGTCGGGTTCGCCACTGAATTCAGCCAGAATGGAGGTAACAAAAGGCCCCTGTTCCAGAAGGGATTCCAACCCTTCTGTCTTCATATAAGCGTTCATGCCTATATACTGGGGAATAATATCGATCACCCTGACCTTCCTGGTATCATCCGGATCCCGCATATAGAGACTTTCCAGTTCTATAGTGGACCCTACAGAAACATCCAGGTTATCTGCCAATCTTTCAGAGAGAATAAGGCCATCATCAGAAGGAACAATCCTCCTCCCCTCAACATCCTGTATCTTATATAAACGGGGATAAGGGGGAAGACCCATCAACACCACGTGCTCCTCGTTACCATGATGCTCTAAGGTTACAGGCACTTCTGCCTTTGGCTCAGCCCAAACAACACCTGGAAATCTCGCCACTTCCTGCTGAGACAACTGCCGGGGACGGGGCTCTTCCAGATTGATCTTGACATCATATCTTTCCACTTCCTGATGTTGATAAAACATAAAAGTCGGCATGGTTTCGGTCGCCAGTGCCCAGGTAAAAGTAACCATCGCACAACTTATCATAATTCCTAAAAAGATAAACGCACTTCTGCTTCGGTTTCGCGACAGATTCCTTACAGCCATTTTACCCTGCATGGTAAGAAGAGCAGTAAAAACTGGAACTTTTTCAATAAATGTTTTTTTCGCATAAACCGGTGCCGGTGGTCTCATAGCCTCCGCCGGGGGCAGTTTTATGACGGATTTGCTGCCATGATAACCCGCAAAACCCAGCACACTCAGACATATTAATATTCCCAGAAACAGATATAATAATGAAAATCCTTCATATATTTCCGGCAGATAGAAAAATTCATAGAGTATATACGTAAGAGGATTTGCCAGCCACATACCTACCAGCCCACCAATGGTGCCACCTATTACCGCCAGAATAAGAGAATAAGAAAGATAATGAAACAATATTTCCCCATTTGTATACCCCAGAGCTTTCAATATACCGATTTGACCGCGTTGTTGCTGAACAAGCCGCTTGAGAACAACATAAATAATAAAACCCGAGACAAATAAGATCATGACCGGGAAAAATGTCGCCATAGTATTTATCACTTCAATTTCCTGTTCCAGGATGTAATGACTGCTTTGATCTTCTCTCGGGTATATTTCGTAAATGCCATAACGATCCAGTTCCACTTCCAGGGTCTCTTTTACCCTGTCGAAATCAGCCCCTTTTGTGAGGGTAAAAACCACACTATTCAGGGTATTATCCATATCGGGAAACAACCGCCACATCATTGAGCGGGGTAAAAACACTATCCCGAACAGTTCAGGATTATGGTAGATCTCAGTTTCCGTTCGCAGGGGATACACAAATTCAGGACTGATCCCCATCCCGGCAATCTCCAGTTCCTGAACCCTGTCACCGGCAATAATATCCAGACTCTGCTCTATTTCCAGATGGTTTTCTTCAAAGAAAGGACGGTCGATCCACCCTCTCAGCCGTTTTCTGGCAAGAGGCCTTCCTTCCAGGAGTAAAAAATCATTCAAGCGCTCTTCTTCCTGCAGGTCAATGGAAACCAGCCTTAAATAGGTGCTTTCTTCGCGCTCAGGCTTATAAACTTCCACATCCCTTATCAACCGACCGGTTACTTCTTTTATCCCTTCCACTTTCTCGACCCTTGAAAGGTGATGGCGGGGCATACCGCGAAGTTCTATAAAACCGTCAGCAAACCTCTGTTCCTCATAAAATTCTTCCTGAGCCATAATCAAATTATCACGGGCAATGGCAAAAGAGGTGTAAGCAATCAACCCCATGATAACCAGAATAAGGCAGGCGAAGTAAGAACCAAGCTGCGTGCGCATATCACGCAACATTTTTCGCCGGAGCATTACCAGCTCACCTCTTCAGGCGCAATGGGGTTTTCGTTCTTCTTCTCCCATTCTACGTATCCATCTTTGAGATAGACAATACGATCAGCCATACGACTGATATTGACATTATGTGTAATAAGAACCACCGTTTTGCCGTAAATATCGCAAAAATCACGTAATAGTCTTAATATCTGCCTGCCGGTCGGCAGGTCCAGAGCTCCAGTAGGTTCATCACATAATAAAAGGCGGGGATTTTTAGCCAGGGCACGTGCAATTGCTACCCTCTGTTGTTCCCCACCCGAAAGCTGGGAAGGAAAATGGTCGGCACGATCCCCCAGTCCCACCTGCTTCAATAAATCATCCACACTTAAGGGTTCCCTGGCAATTTGCACTGCCAGATGAATATTTTCCCACGCTGTCAGATTCGGCATCAGGTTGAAGAA
>PWGE01000011.1 GCA_003554345.1 Candidatus Sumerlaeota bacterium
CAGATATTAACCCGGGAACGTATTGAGAGTGTGAAAGTGGTGAACGGATTCTTGGAGAGTGATCCGGAACGAGATTTGCTGAAAGTAATGGTAATAGAGCGTCATTATGCCAGTGGAAGAATAGGAAAAGGAATGGTAAAGGGCTTTGGGCTGAAAAAGGGTGCTATTGCTTCCTCTGTAGCTCATGACTCTCATAATCTGGTGGTTCTGGGTGTGGATTCCGGTGATATGATGACTGCTGCTGTGGAGATAGTGAAGATGCAAGGAGGTCTGTGTGTGGTGGAAGAAGGCCGGGTAACAGCGACCTGTCCTTTACCAATTGCCGGTTTAATGAGTGACAAACCCGCTTCTGTGGTGGCTTCCAGTGTTCAGAAGGTAGGACATGCTGCTTCTGTCCTGGGATGTGACATTGAGCACCCTTTTCTTGCTTTATCCTTTCTGTCACTTCCTGTTATTCCTGAACTCAAGTTAACAGATAAAGGTTTATTTAATGTAACCAGTTTTGACTTCTGTGATCTTTTCCTTGATGCTTGAGTAGAGGGGTAGAATGTAAAGAAAGTCAGCCCCATTTTGCATACTCTTTATGTCAGTATATTTATAAAAAAAAACTGGTGTTAAGCTGATATTTTAAAATAGATAAGCAGGTTTTTCCCTGCAACGGGAGGCAAACACTTAACTTCTCACGATGATTTGGTGATATTTGTAATGAAAAGAAGGTTGATTAACTTCTATGAGAAGAAAATATGAAGAATCAGATAAAACTTCAGAATAACACTATCTTGAACTCAGCAATCATGGTTATTGCACCCGGCGGTCCTTTTATATATTCCTGATGTGTTTTCAAACAAGCCCTCCCCGTGTATCTTCTGTTATTTCTGGCTGTCTCGCCTGCATGCACCCGCCCACTATAGAAAGACATCCTTTACGTTGCTTTTATAACTGTTTTATTTAGAATGGTATCTTATGCTTAATAAAAGAGGAGGTTGTTTATGTCGGAAAAAATAACAATATTAGTGGCGTATTATTCTCGGGGTGGAAACACAAAAAGCATGGCTGAATCAGTCGCTGAAGGGGTTGAAGAGGCTGGAGGTGTTTCATTGTTGCGGTCTGTAGAGGATGTTTCAAAAGAAGATATGCTATCCTGCCATGGTTTGATTATAGGTTCTCCTGTATATTTTGGAACAATGGCAGCACCTGTTAAAGAGTTTATTGATAAGTATGTAGGTTTACGAAAAAAAATGGAGAACAAGGTGGGAGCGGCGTTTGCGTGTTCTGCCCATCACACAGGCGGTAAAGAGACCACTATTATGTCCGTTCTTCAGGCTATGCTTATCTACGGCATGATTCTTGTGGGAGACCCCATGTCTGCATCCGGTCATTATGGAGTGGCCTGTCATGGTGAGGTAAAAGAGGAAACAAAACGTCATTCCCGTATGCTGGGATCACGTGTAACAAAAGTGGCTGAGAAAGTGCTTCCTTTTCAATAATTATTGGCTCAGGAACATCTTATGGATAAAAAAATCTTAACTGCCCGGGAAGCTGTGGAATATGTGCAAAAGGAACATGGACATTATTACCGTATTGCCAATCCGGGGTATGTGTTTCCTGAATATGACCTTATTCCCCTTGCTCCTGTTAAAACGAGAGTGCCGGCTTTGCTTGCCGTTGTAAAGGATATGGATGGTACAACGACCACAACGGAAGAGCTGTGTATTCATTCCCTGGAGTATATGGTCCGGCGTATAACCGGCCGCATGGAACCAGCACATTGGAAAGGTTTGGATAAAGCAAAAGATTATCCCCATATCATTGGTAACAGCACCACCAGGCACGTGGAGTACCTGTTGGATACCTATGGCGATTCTATTGACGAAGAAGCTTTTGCTTTTTCCTTTTTAGATGCCATTGTATGGACACTTCGCTTTAACAGGGATACCGGTCGTGAAAGGGATGTTCTCATAGATCTGCAAACCTTTGGATTGGAAGAGTTGGGAGAACTGATAAAAGAAATACGATCCGTCAGAGATGAGAGAGAACTGATTGCCCGCTTTGCCCCTGTCGTTGAATTCAGTTCCTTTACACGTCAGTTGCGGGCTGCAATAACCATCTATTATCAGAGATATCACTTTATTTTATCTCTCATCGAAGAAGATAATCGGGCTCGGTTACAGGAAGAACTCCCTTTTATGCAAGAAGATACCCGGCTGATTGCGCCAATTCCCGGTGTTTGCGTTTTCTTGGGGCTGAGTAAGGGATGTTTTACCTCTCAGAAAATCATTCCGTATGCACTGGAATTATGGAAAAAGCATCCCCATACCACCTGTAATGCTGATAATATGCAGAAGTATGTTGATAATTTCCGTTTTTTGATGGATTATTTTTCCGCATCACCCCTCAAAGTTGCTGTTGTTACCTCGTCTATTTACTATGAAGCAAATATTGTCATGCGGGAAGTTTTTCGAATATTGCACGAAGAGGTGCAAGAATATCCTGCATCTATTGCTGAAAAGGAAGCTTTAAAAGATGCTTTTGCAGATTATAAGGGATATTATGATGGATTTATCACTGCTACAGATTCCAGTGAAATACGCTTGAAGCCCCATCGTGATCTGTACTGCCTGGCTCTTCATGAGTTAGGAGTAGAACGAGAAAATTTCGATAAAGTGGTGGGCTTTGAAGATAGTGAGTCGGGACTTACGGCTATTCGTGCGGCTGGCATTCCGGTGAGCATTGCTGTGCCGTTTTATGGAACGGAAGGACATGATATGCAGACAGCCTCTGAAATTTTACCCGGTGGCTTGTTACAGGCTATATTTGAGTATAAACTTTTCTTAGATTAAAGGCGCTATGAGACCAACAATAAAAAATATTTTCAGAGAGGACCCTCTTGTTTTAAAAGTTACCAGGGATTCTTCTTTTTCACGCGAAATCCTGGAGACATTGCAACGTATTTCAGAATTAACGGGGTTGAGAAGCTGTACTATTCCCTGTAAAGTGGCAGGAAACAATCAATCTGTTGGTTGGAACGATTTCATGGTGGAGTACGTGTCTTCCAGCCAGGATAAAGAATTAAACAATGAGGTATTACAATGGTTTCTGAAAGCTCTTCTCAGGCACCTGGGGGAAAATGAACCCCGGTCCCTGGATGTGGAGCAAAGACCGTTGGGCCCTCATATTGGTTTCAGACAGGATACATATCGGGTGTTTGAAAAGTACTGTGAGAATCTTATAATTACCGGCGGTTCCCAAAATGCTCTTCTCCAGGAGGGTTTTGGTCTTCGCAAAATCTCTCTGGCAGAGGAAGACAATGCATTTATCCGGAGATTTTATGAATCCCTGCCTGAGGGTGGACTTACTGTTTCTCAGGTAAAAACTTCC
>PWGE01000380.1 GCA_003554345.1 Candidatus Sumerlaeota bacterium
GACGAATTTTAAGACAAAGGGAAGCTTCGGCTTCCCTTTTTTTCATTCAAACAGACCTTTTTCACCCCTCCAAAGACACGAAGGCCTTGGGTGAATACGAAATAAGTAGGACCATATAGATTGAATGTGTTAAAATGAGCACAGTAAGGGAAAGTTTTTGCCATTTTTTCGAAAGGTGGGGGAACCATGCAATCCATCGGAGCCGATTTATCAAGGGCCATCAAAGAGGGAAACTGGGTTTCGTTCGACTATGAAAACAGAGATGGCGGACAAACCACTTTTTGGGGCGCTGTGCAAGATATAACCATCAAAAGCAAGAAACTGCACGTTTCGATGTTCAACCCCGGCTACTTTAACGAAGGGAATGAATGTAGGAAGGAAGGCGTGTTGTTTTTTGACAGGGTTCGTGGTGTTCAAGTGTTGGAGGACACTTCATACGATGTGCCGAAAGCGTTGATCAAAAAAATCGAAGACAATTTGGACAAACTTTCATGGCTTCGTTATGACCGTTACGATTCGAACATCCTGCAGTACTTGAAAAAGGCCGCTCATTATGACGTTGCGCCTTATCGCGACGACGAAGGATTGGTCGAAGGCATCGACGGATCGGTTTTGCGGAACATGGAATCGGTCAAACTGACCGATGAGCAGATGCACCATATGGTGCGGAGGGTGCAAACGATCAACTCCTTGAAAAGCAAACACCAAGTCTATGGCCGAAAACACGAACTGGCGTTGAACGACCTTTCTATCCACACAAACAAGGGGCTGTTCGTCGTCGCATACTACAAGGTGTTCTTCGACCCGAAACATGAAACCATACGGCTGAGCGACTCGCCCATTTTGAACGAAGCGTTTTTGAACGACACCGAATGGACGCATTCCTTGCGGTCGTATTTGGATATGGACGCCGATACGTTCTTGCGCGAGTACGCAAAGGACAAGAAAGCGTATCGAGACATCTTGCAAAGAAATTTGAACCATTCCGAACAGTTGGACGAGAGACCTTACATCATGGGCATTGCCCGCAACGTCCAAATCAATTACGAGCGTGAGTTTTCCGCCATTGCCCAAGGGCATGAGGCGAACACTCTTCAAACACCGCTCAAGGCTTTTTTCGGAAACATGACCAAAAGCATGAAAAAGCGCAAGGAACGGACGATGGTCGTTTTGGACGACAAGGTGAACATCGACCAGATGCGCGTCATCCATAACGCCTTGAAACAACACATCACCTACGCGCAAGGTCCGCCGGGCACCGGCAAGACGCAAACGATTTTGAATGTGCTGCTTTCTTCGTTCTTCAACGACCAAACGGTGTTGGTCGCTACGGCGAACAACCATCCAATCGACAGCATCATGGAGAAAATGACGGAACTGAAGCACAAGGATTACGCCATTCCTTTTCCGATTTTGCGCCTCGGGCGCCGAGATCTTTTGCCCGAAGCGCTGAAGCGCATTCAAGCCTTACACGAAAAGTACAAAAACTTCGAGATATACGAAGACACCTTGGAAAACGACAAACAATCAAAGTTGGCCGAAACGAAAAACATCGACCAAATGCTCGAACATTACGAAGAACGCCTTGAACTCGAAGACCGCATCGAAGTGCTCGAGCGTTTGTTAAAGAAATTTTCCGGAAACATACGCTCCACCTTATTGATTGCCGAACGTGAAGAATTGAAGAAACGTCTGCAAAGCATCCCGAAGGTTCGTAACGAAGAGGCGAGAGCGCGTATAAAAGCGCAAGACGAACGGTTTATGAAGTGGCTCAACTATATGTCGATTAAGCGCATCAAGAGGTTGGACGAGCCAAAGTACAAAGAACTGCACGAAATCATCGCCCTAGACGGAGAAGAAGAGAAAATCAGGCGGTTTCGCCGCTATCTCGCCAACGATGAGAACCTGCAAAACCTTTTGCGCGTTTTTCCTTTCATCGTCACGACCCTTCATTCGGCGCCTCGGCTCGCCTCACCAAGCCCGCATTTCGATTTGAGCGTCATCGACGAAGCGGGGCAGGCCAACATCGCCCTTTCGCTTTTGGGGATGATTCGGGGCGAACGGTTGCTTTTGGTGGGCGATCCGAACCAGCTCAGGCCGGTTGTGACGATTGACCCGAGCATCAACGAACAACTGCGGAAGAAGCTTAAAGTGCATCGCCTGTACGATTATCGCGAAAACTCGATTTTGAAACTCATGCAGTCGGTCGACAAAATCTCCAAGTTCGTCCTTTTGCGCTATCACTACCGCTCGCATCCGGACATCATCGCCTTCAGCAACAAAAAGTATTACGACAACCAACTGATTGTTGAAACCGAAAAACCACCGGGCGAGGCCGTGAGTTTTTGCGACGTCTCCAACGACACCCGCACATACTATCACGCCGCCCCGAAAGAAGCGGCCGTCATCTGTCAACTAGTCGAAGACCACCCGAACGAATCCATCGGCATCATCACGCCCTTCCGCAGGCAGAGAAACTGCATCGAGGAGCATTTGCCCAAAAAACGGGACAACGTCTCCATCGGCACCATCCATTCTTTGCAAGGCGACGAAAAAGACATCATTTTAATCAGCGCCGCCATCACCCCATCAACCAAAGACTATACGTTCGAATGGGTCAAAAACAACCGCGAGCTCATCAATGTCGGCACGACCCGGGCCAAGCAAAAGCTCTACGTCGTCGGCGACTACAAAAGCATCCAAAAGCATTCCGGCAAAGAAAAGAACGATTTGATGGATTTGTGCAAGTATGCAAAAAAGAAAAAGGCAAAAGTCATCCGGGAAAACCCGGACGCCAGCTACAAGCAGGCTATCGGCGGCCTCAAGGCCCTCAACACCCAAAGCGAAGACGAACTGCTTGAGACGTTGGAACACCTCTTTTCCATCCACCGAGAGTTTACGGTCAAAGAAAAAATCAGCGTCAAAAGCGTGTTTGAAAAGGACAACGTCAAGGATTTGGACTACTATTTCAAAGCGGAGTTTGATTTTGTCGTGTACGAAGCCACATCCGGCCGCGGCCGGAAGCGTCCTCTACTAGCCATCGAGTTGGACGGTCTTGAACATCGCTTTGACGAAGAGACCAAAAAGCGCGACAAGAAAAAAGAAGAGCTTTGCAAGGAAAAAGGATTCCGGCTCGTCAGAATCCCAAACGATTACGCCAGGCGCTACGAATTGATCCGTGAAACGCTTTTGAGTCTTCTCAAAACCACCAAATAATCGTTCCCTTTTTCATTATTCGGGAGTATACTATAAGTAGAAGGGAAATCGATTAAGGGGGAATGCCTATGTCGAAAAAAATCGATCCAAAAGACAACAAAGCCAACATGAAAAACCCGAACAAGGGCACAAAAGGCGTCAACAAACAATATTCAC
>PWGE01000181.1 GCA_003554345.1 Candidatus Sumerlaeota bacterium
CGGAGAAAAGGTCCTTATCATCTCCCACGGCTATTTTGGGGACAGGTTTGTGGAGATAGCACAACGCAAGAATTATAACTGCACTGTCTTAAGCGCAGAATGGGGAACTGGAATCGATACTGCAAAAGTTCAAGAAGAGCTAAGCCAGAACGATTATGATGGAGTTATCGTTACCCATGTAGATACCTCAACGGGAGTTAAAGCCTCGATTGAAGAAATAGGAAGAATAGTCGATGAGAAAAGCGATGCTATTTACATCGTCGACGGTGTCTGTGCTACCGCAGCAGAGAAAGAGTATATTGATCCGATGAACATCGACATCCTCTTCACTGCTTCTCAGAAGGCTTTTGGCGTGCCACCGGGATTGGCTATTCTCTGGGCAGGACCTGATGCCATGGATAAGCGTAAGGAGCTGGGTGAGATTACTGAGTATTATGGAGACTTTAATAAGTGGCTGCCAATCATGCATGATCCCAGTAATTACTTCGGAACTCCGGCAGTAAACTTAATTTGGGCCCTTCAGACTTCGATTGAGCTGATCAAGAAAGAAGGTCTAGAATCGCGTTTTGTCCGTCACAAGGAAGATGCCCAGGCGATCCAAGCTGCTTTAGAAGCAATGGGCTTTGACATTCTGGCCGAAGAGGGCTGGCGTGCCCATACCCTCTCCAATGTCCTTTATCCCAAGGGCATAGAGGATGAAGAGTTCAGAAACACACTGCGCAAAGAAGGTGTTGTTGTGGCAGGTGGGCTAGGCGATTATGCCGGAAAGCTTTTCCGTCTTGGCCATATGGGCAATATTGATGATCACATTATAACCTCGGTCCTTCAGGCTATCGAAAGAACTTTACACAGATGTGGTTATGATGTTGACTTCGGTGTTGGCATGAAAAAATATATGGAGAAAAAATATAAGTAAAATTTCTGCAAATATAATATCTCCGGTGTATTTAATTTGCACCGGAGATAATCTTTCAGGGGGGAAATATAGTGTCTAAATCAACTAAAGTAGGTATTATAATTTGTGACAGATACAGCGATTGTGCGGGAGGAAAATGCTTTAGAGCTCTTCAAAAAAAGGAAGGCGCCTTTGCTGATTATGAAGGAGAATTAGAACTGGTGGGTTATACTACCTGTCAGGGTTGTCCGGGTGGAAACGTAGAAAAGGCTCCCGAGGAAATGGCAGAAAACGGTGTTGATGTGATTCATCTCGCCACTGGAATGCTGGTCGGTTACCCTCCCTGTCCAAGAATTAACTATTTTAAGAAGTTCATAGAGAAAAAGTATGATGTTGAAGTAAAAATTGGTACTCATCCCATACCTCAAAAATATTATAAAGTTCATGACCGTCTGAAAACCTGGTCTTCATCAAGGTGGGATAGCCTTCTGAATGCAACTCTGGCAGATAAAGAAAAAAGGCTGGAGTATGACTAACCTGACAATGATCAACAAATATAAATTTTTCAGGAGAAAAAAACCAAAAAATTGCAAAAATTAGGAGTGATATTATGATAATAGGAGTGCCGGAAGAAATCAAGAAGAATGAGAACAGAGTGGCAATTACCTCCGCTGGCGTTAGGACCCTCAAGAACGAAGGACATAAAGTTCTGGTGGAGAGCGGATCTGGAGAAGGAAGTGGAATCTCGGATGAAGAATATACCAAAGCTGGAGCAGAAATTAAAAATACTTCTGAAGAAGTTTATGAAACAGCTGATATGATCATGAAGATTAAAGAGCCTCAGCCTGAAGAGTTTAATTATTTCAATGAAGGCCAGATACTTTTTACCTATCTGCACCTGGCAGCTGAAAAAGAGGTAACGAAAATGCTGCTGGAAAAAGGCGTGACCTCCATTGCCTATGAAACCGTGGAGGACGGAGAAGGCAACCTGCCTCTTCTCACTCCTATGAGCGAAGTGGCTGGTAGATTAGCGCTTCAGGTGGGTGCCAGATTTCTGGAAAAGCCTCAGGGGGGTGCCGGAGTACTGCTCGGAGGACTTCCCGGTGTAAGCTCAGCCAAAGTAGTTATACTTGGCGGGGGAGTTGTCGGCAAAAATGCTGCTAAAATAGCCATCGGTTTCGGAGCGGATGTAACTATCGTCGATATTAGTACGGGCCAACTTCGTTATCTGGATGATATTTTTAACAACGGAATGAATACGGTTAAATCCAACAGGTTGAATATATATAAAGAGATTCAGGATGCCGATGTAGTGGTGGGAGCAGTATTGATTCCTGGAGCCAAAACACCTACGCTTGTAACCAGAGATATGCTTAAGGATATGCAGGATGGCTCTGTAATCGTCGACGTAGCTGTCGATCAAGGTGGATGTTTTGCCACCACGAAACCAACCACCCATCAGGATCCTGTCTACAAGGTTGAGGGAATAAACCACTATTGTGTCTCCAATATGCCAGGTGCCGTTCCCAAGACATCGAGTTTCGCCCTGACCAATGAAACTTTGCCCTATGCTCTCAAAATAGCAAATAAGGGCTTGAAAGATGTTATGAATAATGATCCAGGTTTGATGAAGGGACTCAACACCTTCAGAAATAAAATAACTCATAAAAGAGTAGCAGAAGCTCATGATATGGATTATGCCGATCCAAAAAAGTTACTGGAACAAGTTAGCTTTTCTCTGAAATGACCGCTCATCTATAATTATCATAAAATCGTTCACACTTTGTGGCTCATACTAGTTTTCAGCTTAATATATATATTGTATTTCTGACCTAAGGGGGCCTCATATTTTTTATTTTGATTGGAAAGCATTTTCCTTCTCTTGTAGTGTGATCTCAAATTAATTCTTATCCAAATAATAAGGAATTTAGAATATAAAAAGCTAGAAAGTTGAAAGACAAAAAAGTCAAGAGGAAATCTGAAAACCTAAACCTGCGGGGCAAATTTAGCTATAATTGCCCATTGTAGCCTATGCTTTCGGAAATTTTCCGGGAATACTCCAAGATAAGACCGCTTATTTCTTCCAGATTATCCAGAGTCAACCTCAAAGAAGGACCAGAAAGACTTATCGCACCAGCTATGTCACCTTCATTATCAAATATAGGAGCAGCAATACATCTCACATTTTCATCGTTTTCTTCATCATCTATAGCATATCCTTTATTCTTTACTTCCTTTAAGTGTTCAAGTAATTTCTCCTTGCTGGTTATAGTTTTGCTAGTAAATCCTTCGAGCTCTATTTTATCAAGTATTTCTTCCTTTTTGCTATCTTTCATATAGGCCAACATAATCTTGCCAAGTGAGGTCGAATGCATAGGCACACGTTTACCAATAGCTGATGACATTTTAATGGTGCGTCCACTGTCAACTTTGTCTATATAAACTACATCTTTTTCAGATTCACCAATAAGGGCTA
>PWGE01000039.1 GCA_003554345.1 Candidatus Sumerlaeota bacterium
CCGGATCATTTACAACTCCACCATTCTCAAAAAAACCAGAGGGAGCAATATAATGAAAAAGAAAGAAAGTGAGGATAGTTCCAGGCAGACAATTTCAGGTGATGCTGCCTTTCATGAAAGTACCCGCTGTTTAACCTGTTATAATCCTCCCTGCACAGATGGTTGCCCCGCCGGGATTCCTGTGGGCGATTTTATTCGCCGTATAAGATGGAAAGACTGGGAGGGGGCTGCAGAACTCATCCTGGAAGCAAACCCTTTTGGGACCGTTTGCGGCTTCGTCTGTCCGGAAGATATACTCTGTGAAAAAGAATGCATCCGGAAAAAGCTGGACTTTCCTGTGAGAATACGCGAACTTCAAAAATACGTCACCCTTCTTTATGCTCAAAAATACCGATACAACGTTTCTGAAAAAACCATCAGGGAACCGGTGGCAATACTGGGGGGTGGACCTGCCGGTGTCTCCTGTGCTTTTGAACTGGCACGGCGTGGTATCTCTGTAGACATGTACGAAAAAAGAGCAAAAGCCGGAGGAGTGGCATTCAGTTCACTTCCGTCTTTTCGCTTACCGAATGAAGCACTACAGTTTGATCTGGAAAGAGTCTTTCATCTGAATATTAATCATATTCAAAAGGACCTGTCCACCATGTCTCAAAGCGATTTTGACCACTATAAAGGAATCTTTATCGGCCTGGGACTGGACAAGGTTCCCGACCTTCATATTGCAGGAGAAGAACTCCCCAATGTCATAGAGTCAATAGAATTTCTGGAACAGTTAAAAGGATCCGGTTCTTCTGAAAAAACTCTTGAGGAAAAATATCATACTATTTGTATAATCGGAGGCGGTAACACTGCCATGGATTGTGCACTGACTGCCAGGAAGAACTATCCTGACAGCCGGGTCATTATATCTTATCGCCGTCGCATGGAAGAAATGCCTGCCTGGGACAGTGAAAAAGAAAAATGTTTTAAAGCCGGCGTCGATTTTCTACTCCAGACTCAACCTGTCAAAATCCATGGAGAAAACAAAGTGCAAAGCATAACGCTGAGACGCACTGTTCCCGGAAAACCTGACGCTACCGGGCGTCGGCGCCCCGTAGAAGTGAAGGATTCTGAATTTCAACTGCCCTGCGACCTTGTCATTAAAGCACTTGGACAGAAAGGCCCTTGCATAGTACCCGAACTTTTTCCTGAGGTGGAAGTGGACAACAATTGTTTTATCCAGTATAACGAAAACCAACAGACCAGTGCCAGAAATATATGGGCTGGTGGAGACTGTTGTAATAAGGGCAAAACAGTGGTAGAAGCCGTTGGTGAAGGGAAAAAAGCCGCTCAGGATATGTACCGAAAAATCAGGGAGGATACTCATGAATAATATACTGCAAACAGACTTATGCGGAATAAAGTTTCAAAATCCTTTCATTCTGGCGGCTGCCCCTCCTACAGATGAACTGGAGATAGTTTGCGAGGGATTAGAAGCCGGCTGGGCTGGCGCTGTTTTAAAAACCACTTCCGTAGAGGGCAATCCTGTTCCCCTGAAATACCCCATGATTACCGGTATACATCACTTTGACAACAGGGTAATGGCAATGGGCAACACGGATCTTATTTCCGCCTATCATATTAATGAAATCGAAAAAAGAGTGAAGTTTTTGAAGAAAAACTTTCCTCAAAAAGTCATTATTCCTTCCATTATGGGTGGTTGTAAAAAAGACTGGCAATCCCTGACAAAGCGTTTAAAAGATGCCGGAGCAGAAATGGTGGAATGCAGTTTCAGCTGTCCACAGGGAACAATCGGCGAGCGTCCTGGCGCCATGCTGGGACAGAACCCGGCACTGGTCGAAGAAGTAACAGGCTGGGTCAAAAGTGCTGCCGGAAACATGCCGGTAGCCATCAAGCTGACGCCGGTGGTCACTCATATTACAGATATCGCCCGTGCTGTAAAAAACGGTGGAGGCGATATTATCTGTGCCTCTAATACGATTCCCTCTATCATGGGCATAGATCTCGATAATTATGTGCCTTATCCCAATATTCGGGGAAACAGCACTTATAGCGGTTTAAGCGGACAGGCTATAAAACCCATTTCCCTCAGGATTATTGCAGAAATCAGTAAAGAAATTGATATTCCTGTTACCGGAACCGGCGGAGCCCAGAGCTGGAAGGATGCTGCAGAATTTATGCTGGTAGGTGCTCGCAATGTGCAATTCTGCACGGCTGTAATGCATTATGGCTTTCGTATTATCGATGACCTCATAAGTGGATTGACCCGTTATCTGGAAAAACAGTCTTTATCTTCAGTACGTGAGCTTATCGGTAAAACCCTTCCTTATATAAAAACACAGGACCAGCTTCCTTATCCTGCCGGGGTTGTTGCCGAAATTGACCCCGATCTCTGTATAAAAGACGATCTCTGTTATATCGCGTGCAGGGACGGTGGCCATAGAGCTATTGAGCTGGACGAAAACCGGCTGCCGAAGGTAGATGAAGAAAAATGTGTGGGATGTGGACTCTGCCACGTAGTATGTCCTAAAACAGGGTGTATTCAATTAAAAGAAATTGAAGAGTAGCTTTTTATAATACGTCCTCTCTACCTGAAGTTCTCAGAGGAACACTGTAATAAAAAGGCGGCATCCTCTCAATTTTTCAGCCCGCCCAGGCTTCCCCTTCCTGCTCAGGCATTATCCTGTTCCTTAACAGAGGAACCCACGAGAAAACCAGAGAAGGGAAATCTCATACGGACGCCGTTTCATTCAATCTATCCCTAAAGGAGCTCATCTTCAACCGGATAGGTATAAGCCTCACTGGAAGTCGTTTTTTCTTTCAAATAGCGTGAAAGATATTGCCCGCAATTGCTGCCTATCCTGTTCTCTTCCCATTCTCCAAAACTGTAAATCACCTGGTAACCTTCCTCTTGAAGCAAATCTATGATTTTCCGGGGAGGTTGAGGAGAAGTAATGGTAGAAGCCAGGGCATTATTTTCAGCAACCAGCGTGGGATTAACAGGGGTCAGTTTCACAAGAAAAATGTCCGGGTCGAAATATTCAGACAATACAGCGGGTTCCAGTACCGTATCTCTGCCAAGAGCAAAGTTCAGAGTTACTTTACGACCACCGGGCACAAAAAACTCTCTTCCAAAATCTGCTATTTGTTTAAAATCCCATTTTTTAACAGGTATCAGCCAATCACGCCGGGTGGCATCAGTAGAGTGAAGAGAAAATTGAAGTTGAAATCTTCCCCTGTAAAGATTCCTGTTAATTACCTGAAGTTGCTGAAAAAACTTTTCGCAACCAGCAGGAGCAACAGTAGAAAGCGATGGTAACAGGCCGGGAGCATCATAACGGAAGGGAAGTTGTGACAGCACCTCGA
>PWGE01000440.1 GCA_003554345.1 Candidatus Sumerlaeota bacterium
GCAGTTGGAACTGCCCCCACCTGTGATGCAGATGAACCCGGCCATTATCTGGAAGCTGCGGATGAACCGGTTGGTGATTGGGGAGTAGGCGAATCTGCTGGTGAATAATATTTACTTCAATTCTCCCCATTGCGCTAACCTAGCTTAAGAAGGAATTAGTAACAACCCGGCCGCATAGAAGCGGTCGGGTTGTTTTTTTGTCATAGAATACAAAAGGTCTCAAACAGCAGTCCTTTCTTCTGCAATTTTCCTTCAAACAAAAACTTGCTCGCAACCAATAAAATTGTCTTTAACTCTCTTGCAAACTTTCCTTGTTTATTTTGCCTTTTCAACTTTTTGACCTCCCTCTTAAAAAAGATATTATTAATCCCAGAACGGCGACATTAGCAGGTTAAACATTTAAAAAGCATGTTCCGTTTCGATCATTTTCTGATACAATGAGCCGTCAAATAGCCAGAGACTTCTATAAAAAAGATGAGGAATAAGAGTACCCCGGGGAAATCAGTCAAACAACCTTTAACCAAAACCTGGTAGATGCCTGTAATAAAATGGAAGAACAGGATTCTTTGAAAAGTGACAAAGACAGATATACTCAGATGAAAGCCCCTTTTCTTACTGTTAAAGTGTCTCCTTCCTGCCATTTCATAGTCCTCTGTCTACTCATCAACAAATATCCAAAAACACACAGATGATATGACAAAACCTTTTTTCAAAATATCTGCAAGAGACGGAGAAGCCCGGACCGGCACCATACATGCCCGACATGGAATAATAGAAACACCGGTTTTTATGCCAGTCGGGACTCAGGGCACGGTAAAAGGTATGACTCCCGCCCACTTAAAAGAAATAGGTGCCCGCATCATTTTGGGCAATACCTATCATCTCTATCTTCGACCGGGCGACGAATTAATTGCCAGCCTTGGTGGACTTCATGCCTTCTCTTCCTGGAAAAATGCTATTCTTACCGACAGCGGCGGTTTTCAGATTTTCAGCCTCAAAGAGCTCAACAGAATCAGCGAAGAAGGAGTGGAGTTTCAATCCCATCTGGATGGGAGCAAACACTTTATGTCGCCCGAGAAATCCATTCACATTCAAAACAACCTCGGTGCCGATATTATCATGTGTTTTGATGAATGCGTACCTTACCCGGCCGGCTACACATACGTTGAGGATTCTGTTAACCTCACCTATCGCTGGGCAAAACGCTGTCTTCAAGCCCATCAGCGCCCGGAAGAACAGGCATTATTCGGTATAGTGCAGGGAGCTTTTTCCAGGGATTTACGCAAAAAATCCGCCCGCCAGATGACGGACCTCGATTTCCCGGGCTATGCTATAGGAGGGCTCAGTGTAGGAGAACCCAAGCCCCTTATGTATGAAATGCTGGAAGTAACCACTCCTCTCCTGCCGGACGAAAAACCACGGTATTTAATGGGAATTGGCACACCTGAAGATTTTTTCGACTCGATAGAACGGGGTATCGACATGTTTGATTGTGTTATGCCCACTCGCAATGCCAGAAACGGAACCCTTTTTACCAGCAGAGGAAAAGTCGTGATACGCAACGCTTTTTATGCAGAAGATTCACTGCCTCCCGATCCGGAATGCTCCTGTTACACCTGTGCAAACTTCAGCCGGGCTTACATCCGCCATCTCTTTAAGGCAAACGAGATGCTCGGTCCTGTTCTTGCCACCTACCACAACCTGGCTTTTTTTATCAACCTGATGGAGAATATTCGCTCCGCCATCAGGCAGGGCACCCTCCAGCAGTTTAAAAAGAAGTTTCTCTCCTCTTATCATCAAGAATAGCGAACCCTCAGTCCTCCGCACGTTTGAATCATATTCTCTTTTCTCAGTTTTTTCGTTCTTTATCAAAATTGCAGGCTCCGGCTTTCATATAAAAGAGTGGATAATATATCTTTAACATATTGTTATGTATTGAAAGAAAAAATAAATCCGTTATAATTTTTTGCTGAACAATAAAGAGGGTATCAATCATTCACCCGTTATGATAAAGAAAATATGCATATTATTTTTCATCTTACTGATGCCATCATTTTTATCAGCATCAGAACTTTTCAGAGAAACAGATCCGGATATTTATTTTTATCTGGGAAGCTGGACAGATACTCGTTTCAATGAAATACTACGAGGTCGCTTTGACGCTCAGTCTTCTTTTCTGGGAACAGTTGGTCTTCGTTATGACTTCGGGACTGTTATCTCTTATCTTACGAGAGAAATCGAGTTCAATTACACCCAGCATTTTGGTGATCAATACCATCCTGAACTGAACGCTGCTTTCAATCTGCGCTGGAATAGATTTCCCTGGCATAACTATCTTCCCACCTCCCTGGCTTACGGTATAGGCCCCTCATTAGCACTGGGAACCCCTCGCGTGGAAGATGAAGATGATCCCGCCAACATTCTCCTCTACATGGTCGCAGAAATTGCTTTTGACCTGCCCGGTCGCTGGAGGGAACATGATGTGGAAGGACTTATAAGGGTACACCACCGTTCAGGGGTTTTTGGATTAGTCAGTGATGCCAGCGGCTCCAACTTTATTGCCCTTGGTATAAGATTCCCCCTGGGTAACATTTATGATAGAAACAGAGAAAACGCATCAGGCACACGCACTTCACCCACTTCTCAGTCTCTGGCAACCAGAGAAACAGGGAGAAGAAGTCTCCATCGTTCTCCTCGCTTTTAGGATGTAGCATCAGTCTCTGCTTCCGCCGGAACATCTGTTTGCATAAACGCCCCCTGTTATCATCACTCTTCTATTTTTCGTCTCTCATTACATCTTTTTTCTTCGTATCTCCCTATAATTGGTTTCCTGGAAGTTCCTCACGCCAGCCCAGACGTTTACGCCACCAATGATGAATCCGCCAGAATGAACTTTCAGAATAAGAATAGGAAGCCGATCCCGCCAGGGGCGGACTGTAAGTTGGAGATCGGCGCCCCCGGGAAGGCAGAAATACACTCATGAAGTGCAAGCTTTTTTAGCAACGTGTACTATATTTTGAAGAGTTCTATTTTCAGATAAGAATAAACCACGAAAAGCACGAAAGAACACGAAAAAAAGATAATATCATGTTTTCCGGTGCTGATTTTCTGTCTACCTGAAAGTTTACTCTGGCGGATTTACAATCTTCTTTAATATTTTATTACAAGGTATTACTTTGCGGGCTTTGCGAGCTTCGCGTGATGCATTCTTATTCTTTGTTCTTTCCCATTCTGGCTCCTGGGGGCTGTTGAAGAATTCTGAAAAACGCAAATTGAGGAAAAGAAAAGAGGTCGAGTCATTTTTTAACTCCAAAATTTTTTAAGCTGTTTGTTTCACGCGGATAACTCGTTAATTAATCCA
>PWGE01000368.1 GCA_003554345.1 Candidatus Sumerlaeota bacterium
ATATGATTATCACGCAGGCTCATCCATTCCAGTTGTTCGAAATCTTCAAGCAGGCTGAGATCTGAAAGGCGAAGGTGGTCCTCTTCGTCCCGTCCGCGGTTTTGTCGCAGGCTCAGCTCCCGTAGGGCGGGTAGATCCTTAAGACTGGCCAAGTTAATATCGTTCAGGTCCAGGATAGCATTATTTCTCAGGTTAAGACGATAAAGATTTGACAGCTCACTTAAGGGAGAAACATCCTGCACATAATTATCACGAATATTAAGATGTTCCAGGGCACTGAAGTGTTCCAGTCCGTTAAGCTTTTGAATACCCAGCTCCCGAAGGTCCAGTTCCTTAATATCAGAAACGTCTGATACATATATGGCTCCTTCAGGTCTGTCAACAATTTTACGAATTTCACTCTCAAGGCGATGGTCTTCAAACACAACCTTCTCGCCAAAAAGAAAACTGTTCCCCAGGAAAATAAAGACTGTTAAAATACTGAAAAGAGGAAAGGATTTCCGCATAATTATATCCTTTTATAATCATTAAACCCAGTATATCAAACCATATTTAAAACTCGAGATTATTATAGAAGGATTATCCGGGCGATTTTTTTGAGGTGATTCGGTAAATATATTCTTTGGTGTGTAACAGACTTTTCATGTGACTGGCGTACAAATATGGATGATGAATGCATTCTGTGTTGTTTAATTTCTATACCTGGCTCCGCCGTTTGACCCGGCCTGATCTTCAACTTATTCTGTTATCACGATAAAATCGGCATCTTATTCTTATTTTCATTATTAGTGGCGCCAACTCTGAGTTGGCGTGAATAACTCCCCTGAAAAGTTACAATTCTTGATTTATCAGTCATCTACGTCCTACTGGTCTTATTGGTCCTATTGGTCTTATCAGTCATATTTATTCTGAAAATTCACTCTGGCGGATTCATCATTGGTGGCGCCTTGTGCTGACATGAAGAACTCCGCTGGGATTTTTTTTCTTTTGTATTCCTGGTGAGTTTGCATGAAGTATTTTTCGACAGATGGTGATTTCCATTGTAATTGACCTTTTTTTATGTAGCATTATTGAAGATAAACCAGGGGAAACTTCTCAACAAAAAAGGAGTTTTGCTTGTATGGCTCGAATAGGAGTCTTAACCAGTGGAGGTGATGCACCCGGCATGAATGCCGCCGTCCGGGCTGTGGTACGTAAAGCAATCAGCAGCGGGTTGGATGTAAGCGGTATCAAGCGCGGATTTGCCGGTTTGTTTGACAGTGATGAGTTTGTTGATCCTGGTATGGATTCAGTAGCAGATATTATTCACCGCGGCGGAACCATTTTATTAACAGCCCGCGCACCGGAAATGTTCCAGCCTGAAAATCAGGATAAAGCAGCTGAGCGCTTAAAGGCGGAAGGAATTGAAGGGCTGGTGATAATCGGTGGTGATGGCTCATTCCAGGCAGCAAGATGCCTGGAGCAGAGGGGCATAAGAACGATTGGTATTCCCGGTACCATTGATAATGATATCAACGGTACCGACCTCACCATTGGTTTTGATACAGCTGTAAACACCATCCTGGAAGCAATTAACCGGTTGCGGGATACCGCCACCTCTCATGAGCGTATTTTTATTGTGGAAGTAATGGGCCGTGATAGTGGCCATATTGCCATGGCTTCCGGACTGGCCGGTGGAGCGGAATCCATCGTAGTCCCTGAGATGAAGTATGATATCGAAGTTATTTGCAGGAGACTTATTCGCGGCATTGAGTGCCGGAAATCGCATAGTATTATCATTGTGGCGGAAGGTGCGGCAGACGTTTATGAACTTGATAAAGAAATCCGGAAAAGGATTGAAACCGAAACCAGGGTTACTGTCTTAGGCCATATACAGCGCGGAGGCAGCCCCAATGCTGTGGATCGTCTTCTGGGCAGTCGAATGGGTTCGATGGCGGTCGATCTTCTAAATGAAGGAAAAAGAGGACTTGTTACCGTTGCCAGGGGTCAGTCTATTGTTCCCGTCCCCCTGACTGAATGTCTCCAGGATAAAAAACCTTTTGCAGAAGATTTATATGAACTGGCAGCCACGCTGGCCAGGTGATCGTTGCTTTTAAAGGAAGATTTCATGACGCTGCAGAAGTCGGTATTAATACGGAGGAAACAGCATATGGCAGACTTTCAGGAAGAAGGGAGCCAAAAGAATCCAGAAAAGACCGCAAAAGGAGCAATGCCCGCCTGGAAAGTGCTATTTCAACTGTTTTGTATTCAGAATGTATCAGGGCCTTTTCTATCTTTTTACCAGTATCTGCGAGATAGAAATGGTAAAACATGTATTTTATGTTAAAACAACTGATCCGACAATATCAAGTAAAGTGATTAAAGGAGGAAGAAGATGCAGGAAGCCGGCATTTTTGAAGGAGGAAACGGAACGCCTGATGATCCTTTTTTGATAGCTACCGCTTCGCAGCTGGATAAGGTAAGAAGACACATGGCTGCTCACTTTAAGCTGGTGGCGGATATTGACCTCTCAGAATATAAAAAAGGGAAAGGGTGGGACCCCATAGGTGTATTTATTAAAAAGGCGCCGTTTAACGGTACTTTTGATGGAAACGGATATGCTATCAGCAATCTTACAGTTAAAAGACCGGGAGAAGATTATATCGGACTTTTTGCTTATACAGGAAAGAATGCCGAGCTGAAGGATATAACTCTAAAAGACGTTACTCTTACTGGTACCGAGTCTGTCGGCAGTCTGGTGGGAGAAAATCATCAGGGAACCATCACAAATTGTCGGGCGTCAGGAAGCATTTCCGGTGAAAGCCGCATTCTGTTTGACCGCAATATCGAGGAACGGGTGCGGAAAATCGCCCCTTTCCTCCACTATGATGAAGATCCGTACCTGGTGATCAACGAGGAAGAGGGAACACTTCACTGGATCATTGATGCATTTACCCTGGAGCGGCGGTTTCCCTATGCCACGCCTTACCTGGACAGCCGGTACGATCACCGGCTGGAAGGTCGGTACAATTACATGCGCAATTCTGTGAAAGTGGTGGTGGATGCCTATCATGGGGATGTGGATTTTTACATTGCCGAGGAGAATGACCCGGTGGTTCAAACTTATGCCAACATTTACCCCGATTTGTTTCAACCCCTTGATGCCATGCCGGAAGGTCTTGCCAGCCATATCCGGTACCCGCAGGAAATCTTTGACCTGCAAAGCATGGTTTATGAACGGTACCACATGAGCACGCCTTCGGTCTTTTACCTGGACGAAGATCTTTGGAATATTGCCCAGGAACGTTATATTGACCAGTTCCAGCCAGCGGAATCCCAGTACATGATTTTCCGGCTGCCGGAAGAGGAAGAGGA
>PWGE01000150.1 GCA_003554345.1 Candidatus Sumerlaeota bacterium
AATCCTTCTATTGACCCTTTACGAGAACCCATGGAACTCAGAACAATCCTCGGAAAGAAAGCTTCAAAAATGGAACCCTCGAAAAAAGGGAAAGAAGTTGCTTCACCTTCTGTCACCATAGATATACCTGTTCTTTTTTCAGCCATGTCTTATGGTTCCATCAGCTTCAATGTTCACAAAGCACTTGCGGAAGCGTCAAAGGAAATGGGCATCTTATATAATACTGGTGAGGGTGGACTCCATAAAGACCTTTACTCATTTGGCCCCAATACCATTGTCCAGGTAGCCTCAGGACGTTTTGGCGTCAATTCTGAATACCTTCGGGCAGGAGCAGCAGTAGAAATAAAGGTAGGACAGGGAGCAAAACCAGGAATCGGTGGTCATTTGCCTGGAGAAAAGGTAGATGAATCTATTTCGGTCACCCGTATGATTCCCGAAGGATCTGACGCCATCTCACCGGCACCACACCATGATATATATTCTATTGAAGACTTAAGGCAACTTATCTATGCCCTCAAAGAAGCCACAGATTATCAAAAACCTGTTATCGTAAAGATATCAGCCGTCCACAATGTAGCGGCTATTGCCAGTGGCATGGTAAGAGCAGGTGCAGACATCATTGCTCTGGACGGAATAAGAGGGGGGACAGGAGCTGCTCCCACCATGATTCGCGACAATATCGGAATACCCGTCGAACTGGCTCTGGCAGCTGTGGATCAACGTCTTCGTGATGAGGGAATTCGTAATGAAGCCTCTCTCCTGATTAGTGGTGGCATCCGGTGTAGTGCCGACATTATCAAGGCAATTGCCCTGGGTGCCGATGCTGTATATATAGGAACCGCAGCACTTATAGCCGTGGGCTGTCATCTCTGTCAGAACTGTTATTCAGGTAAATGCAATTGGGGAATCGCGACCCAGGACAAAGAACTCACGAAAAGAGTTAATCCAGAAATAGCCAGCCAGCGACTCAAAAATTTATTGCGGGCATGGAACAATGAAATGAAGGAATTTCTGGGCTGTATGGGCATAAACTCTATAGAAAGCCTCCGGGGAAACCGTCTTCAGCTACGAGCCGTGGGTCTCAGCAAAACGTATCTGGATATTCTTGGCGTACTTCCTGCAGGCAGGTAAAAAAATGATAGATATCATTGAAAAATATTATGACAAAAAATTGCCATGCGGTCACTTTTCACTCTTTCCCTGCAAACAGTGGATTTTTTTTACCGGGCAATTGTTTGTTCATTCTCCATCACCATACACTTGTTCATGCAAACTATTTACCTCTGTCCTGGAGAAAGGACCTCTATCCAAAAAAGGAGTATTATTATGAAAAGAATAGTCAACCGCACTGAGTACTGTGTGGGATGCGGATTATGCCGAATAAATTGCATTGTCGAACACTCCAGGTCGAAGCATATTATTAAAGCGTTTCGAGACGAAAACCCACGACCTGAAGAGGCCATAAAGGTCTTGAACCGGGGAGCCCAGGCCATGGCCATTCAATGTCAACATTGTACAACACCCTATTGTATCAGCACCTGCATTAGCGGAGCCCTGCAGAAAGAAGCAGACGGTTTTGTCGTACACCACCCCGAGAAATGTGTCGGTTGTTACTCCTGTGTTCTGGCCTGTCCTTTCGGAAGTATTCGAATAAGGGAACATGAGAAAAAGATTTTCAAGTGTGATCTCTGTCGACACAGAAAAAAGCCGGCGTGTGTTGAAGGTTGTCCGAACAGGGCTTTAATACAGGAGGAAAATGAGAAAAAGGAGAAAGAAACATGAAACAGGCACCTATAGGCGTCATAGGAAACAGCATCGCCGCCATTTCTTTTATTGAGACACTTCGACAGGCCGGTCATCGTGATAAAATATTATTATTCAGTAAAGAAGAATATCCCGCCTACGGCAGGCCACTCATCTCATATTTACTGGCCGGGAAAATAGACCCTGATAATATTTTCCTTCGTTCTCCGGATTTTTACCATAAAAACAATGTAGAATTTTTACCGGGAGAGGAAGTAACCCACCTGGATATCTCAAATCACAGAGGAAAAACCCGAAGCGGTAAAAAATTCGCCTGTGACAGGTTGTTAATAGCTGCCGGAAGCAAACCCTTCATACCACCTCTTAAAGGCATAGAGGAAGCTTCAAAAGTCTTTACCTTTACCACCCTGGATGATGCTCAACGCATTCAAGCCACTCTGAAAAATGTTAAAAACGTTGTAATAGTGGGAGCCGGTCTTATTGGTCTTAAAGCCGCAGAATCTCTTTCTTACAAAAACAAAAACATCTCGGTAGTAGAGTTATCAGAGCGTATTTTACCGTCAGTACTGGACAAGCAAGGATCAGGATTATTTCAACAGCGAATGGAAAAGGACGGCATTCATTTTTATTTTAAAAACACCATACAAAGGGTGAAAGTAAAAAACAGGAACTTATGCGGCGTTGAATTAGAAAACGGCAACTCACTTCCCTGTGATCTTTTAATCATTGCAGCAGGCGTAAAACCTAACACAGATTTCCTTGAGGAAAGTCTTCTTTCAGAAAACAGAGCTATCTCGGTAAATCGGTATATGCAGACTGCGAGAGACGGTATATATGCTGCCGGAGACATATGTGAAGCGTATGACCTGATATATAACACGGTAAGACATATGCCGATATGGCCCAATGCCTACTGGCAGGGGCATTTTGCAGCACTTTCCATGGCAGGTATTCCTTATAATTTTAAAGGACATGTTTCTATGAATAGTATTGGTTACAAGGATCTTCACATGATGAGCGCCGGAATTGTAGAAGACTCCGGCATTCCTGTTGAGAGTATTGTTATAAACAGAGACAAAAGCTATCAACGTTTCAATTTCCAGGACGAGAAACTGGTTGGAGCCCTTTTCATAGGAGATGTTCAGGAAAAAGGGGTTATAACACATTTACTTAAACACCAGGAACTGGTTCCCCGGTTGAAAGATAAAATTCAAAAAGAAAACTTTTCCTTTCTGGATTATCCGCGTGAATATCGCATTCATCACCTTCAAAAAGCACAGGGCAAAAAGTAAGAAAATGCAACGGGAAAGCAGCGTCGCTCCCCTTCTCCTCTCTTCTTTCGCGGCGCTGCTTATCCTCTTATAACTCTTCTGAACATCATTTATAATCCTTTACACCAGACACCGGCTGTTCTACCTTTCCTGAAAGCAAACTGCTGTGCAAACAAGGCTTTATTTTTCCCTGCCCCTGTCCTCCTTCTTATGCAGCACCTCATTTATTTTGCGCTCCATATCTTTTAAAGAAAAAGGTTTATGCAGAAAGTTCACCTCTTTCTTCAGCACCCCTTTTTGAGCTATCACCTCTGCCGGATAACCGGATATAAAAAGAACCCTCATACCAGGACGAATATTTTGTATCTGACGAGCAACTTCATATCCATTCATACGGGGCATCACCACATCAGTAACAAGTAAGTCCACACTATCCCCATGCCTGACAACTATATCTAATGCTTCTTGTCCAGTAGCCGCCGTCACAACTTTATAGCCCAGAATTTCCAGCATTTCCTTCCCCATCTCTCTAATCTCTGGCTCATCTTCTAACAGCAGAATAGTGTCCCCTTTCCCGGGAAAACTTTTCTGACATGATTTTACGGGCATTTTTTCTATTCTCCCGTTATAAGTTGGAAGATATATATATAAGGTAGACCCTTTACCGGGCTCTGAATCAACATCTATAAAACCATTGTTCTGTTTGACAATCCCGAAAACTGTTGCCAGGCCCAGTCCTGTCCCCCGTTTTTCTCCTTTCGTCGTAAAATAGGGCTCGAATATATTTTGCATAATCCGGGGGCTCATCCCCTCACCATTATCCCTGACAGACAATAAGGCATATTCACCGGGTACAATCCCTTCTTTTTTAGCCCGATAAGATTTACTAATACTCACTTTGCCGGTTTCAATAGAAATTATGCCCCCATCTTTCATAGCATCCTGGGCATTAACGCACAAATTCACGAGTATTTGTTCTATCTGGGTGGGATCGATACTGACCAGGGGCACATTCTCATCAGGTATCCAGTTTATCTCTATATCCTCATTCAACAGTCTGCGTAGCATTTTCAAAGCTTTTCCTACAATTTCGTTAAGATCAATCACTTTCGGCTCAACTGTTTGTTTCCTGGCAAAAGCCAGTAACTGCCGGGTAATCTTAGCGGAATAATCAGCAGCCTCACGAATCTTTTCCAACAGGGGATAGAGAGAGTTATCAGGATCTATTTTATTCAAAGCTATTTCAGCATAACCGTTAATCACGCTCAACATGTTATTATAATCATGAGCCACTCCACCTGCCAGCCGTCCAATAGACTCCATTTTCTGGGCCCGCCTCAATTGTTCTTCATTTTTACGCATCTTTTCCGATGCTTCCTGTTTGTCTAAGGTTCGTCCAATGATTTCTGCCACGATTGTCAGCATCCTTATTTCTTCGTCATTCCAGTGTTGTTTGCTTTGCACCGTATCAAAAGCCAGAAACCCATAAAGTTTTCCCGCAAGAGTTATGGGAACTGTTAAAAGGGACTGAATATAGTGGCGCTTAAACTCTTTTTTATCATGGAACGCCTTTCCCGGCAAATTTTCGACGTCAGGAATGTGAACACTCTGGAGCCGTTGCATTTGCTCAGCCCACCAGGGGAAATTATCCGCCTCATAGTTATCAATCAAGCCCTTCTGAGGTTGAGCATTCTTTGCACACCACTCATGCGTGATACTCATTTTCTTTTCATCGGGAGAAAATTGGAACACATGAGCGTGATCAACATCAAAAAAGGTGCCCAGTATCTGCAGGGCCCGCTCTATCCCTTTATCCGCCTGAAGGGCAGGCATATTGATGAAAGCGGAGGAAATATCAGCAATGATGGCTTCCAGTTCCAGCTGCCTCTTCAGAGATTCTTCCGCCTCTTTTCTATCAGTAATATCAAACAGTATTCCCTGAACTCCTACCGGTTTTCCTCTTCTCAGAATAGGACGGGCAGAAGTTCGAATCCATACCACCTGACCCTCTCTGGTCAAAAACCGATATTCGGATGGCTCATCTACGCCCGAAAGAATTTTGCGAAATTGTTCGAATCTGCCTTTTTTATCTGCCGGATGCACAAAATCAACAAATAATTTCCCCAGAACTTCTTCGGGGGTATAGCCGCTGATTGTCTCAATATTAGGGGAAATATATCTTACCCGTGCCTCTTTATCCAGGATATATACCACTTCGTTGATATTCTCGACCAGGTTCTGGTATTTTTTCTTACTTTCCCGCAAGTCCTTTTCAGTTTGGATCCTCTGAGAAATATCACGGTATTTCCACATGTGCCCGATAAAAGTACGGTTTTCAGAAAATACCGGTATGTAATCTCTCTCAAAAACCCGTCCATCTGCAAAATATATCTCCTCTCCATACACAGGCTGACGGGCATCAATTATCCTCTCTATGCGCCTGGAAAATAAGTCTGGTTCTGCCAGCAGATGCTTCGCCTGATCAGCAGCTTCGGCACAATTACTTCCTGCCAGCGAACCTGGAGTAAGAGGAATGGAAAATATCTTGCAAAAAGCTCTGTTTGTCAATAAAATTGTCCGCCGGTCATCCTCAACCACAATGCCTTCCCGCATGTTTTCAACAAGAGCACGAAATCGTCGAACATTTCGCTGCAGGGATTCTTTCTCTTGCTCCAGTGTTTTATCATAAAACAGCAATTCCAGGGAACCCGGAGTACTGCTCCAGACAGTAAGCTCATACACTCTTTTCAATGTAGAATGATACTCTTCAAAACTTAAAGTGTCTGAACATCTTTTTGCCTGTTTATAAAGATGGCTCAAATAATCAGGTCTTTTCCCATATTCCGGTAATACATCAGCAATTTTTTGGCCCACTATTTCTTTTGCTGACATTCCGATCATTTCCGAAAAGGCATCATTTATATCGACTATGATAAAGTCTTTCAGATTGTCTGCTTCCCTGACATGAAGGCATACATATCCATGCGGCAGTTTGTCTAACAGGAAGCGATAATTTTCTTTCTCTAATTCCATATTGTATAATCACCTATCATGTATCTCTCCAGTAACTCCCTTGCCCCTATTTTTCAAAAAAATAACTCTCCTTTGTTTTTGAATGATTTTTTTTAAAGAAACAGAAGGCAGGTCCCTTTCACGGCATCCAAAGAGCACAACCAAACATCGCATATATTTTTCAAGTCTCTTTAGAATATCATTATTTCCCTTTTTCGCAACCAAATCCAACCTATCGTGTTTTTTGAGCCAGCCCTCAATATAATAGCCGCTTTCCTTCTGTTATATCTATGAGGCACCCCTTCAAATTCTTACAGTTATAAAGGAAGGAGTAATACAGGAGTTTGATTAGTAAATCAATTTGCGGTATGATATGAGGAAGAAGTATTAAAATCAGAAGAAGAGCTCAATGAAAATCCTTCCTACAATTTTCTGTTTCCTGGCAATCTATCTGACAACTTTTTCTATCACCGCCGGGACTTTTGGCGGTACCGGCAGCGTAGATGACCCTTACCTGGTAGAAACAGCAGAGCAACTGAACAACGTCAGATATTATTTGAACGCCCATTTCAAACAGGTGAGTGATATCGATTTGAGCGATTACGCTGAGGGTAAGGGATGGCAACCCATTGGAACGTGGAGAAATCGTTTTGCCGGCTCTTATGATGGTAACGGCTATACCATCACCAATCTTATAATCAATAGAACCGAGTTCAGTGACATTGGTTTATTTGGATGTACAGGAAGTACAGCCAGATTAGAAAATATTACACTGGAAGAAGTGCATATTGCAGGAGAAAAGTACGTGGGAAGCATAACAGGATATAATGATGGCAACATTCATAACACCCATATAACAGGAACAGTTTCGGGAAACAAAATGGTCGGTGGAATAGTGGGAGAAAATGATGAAAACGCATACATTACCAACAGCTCGGCTCACGCTACCGTTTCAGGAGAAGAAAGAGTTGGTGGTCTGGTTGGAGACAATATACTCGGAAGTATCAGCAGCAGTTACACTTCAGGGATCGTGACAGGTCATGAAAGAGTTGGCGGCTTAACAGGATTCAGTTCAGGAAGTATATCCAGTAGTTATGCTGAAAGTGAGGTTTCAGGAAGCCGGTATGCTGGTGGTTTGGTGGGACGAAACTGGTTTGGAAGCATTTTGAAGAGTTTAGCGACGGGCATCATTACCGGAGATAGGGATATTGGTGGCCTGATAGGGAGTAATTACCAGGGTCAAATCACCGGCAGCTATTATGATACAGAAACGACCCAACAAATCGACACTGGCAAAGGCATTCCCAAAAGCACGGAGGAGATGATGCAGAAGGACACCTTTGAAGAATGGGACTTTGACAAAACATGGGATATTATCGAAGGAGAAACCTATCCTTTTTTACGGTGGGAAGGACCCATAGCGATTTTTGATGCAGAACCTCTGGCAGGAACGGTACCTCTGGCAGTAGATTTTAGAGATAAATCATCCGGAGATATTAATACATGGCACTGGAATTTTGGTGATAGCACCACTTCTGAAGAACAACATCCCACTCATGAATATCAGGAAAAAGGCACCTATCCAGTCATCCTGACAGTAACCGGAGAATATGGTAAAGACACAGCCACGGTAGAAATCAGGGTTAAAGAAAAGTACGATGCAGAAATTGCAAGTTATGAAGTCCCCTCTCTGTATAAAAAACGTCATGAAAACATAACATTAACCCTGCGCAATACCGGAAGCAACACCTGGATAAAAGATTCGCAGGTATATTTAGGGGCTGTAGACAATCAAGACAACCTCGCATCTTCTAAGAACTGGCGTATTAAACTTGAGCATGATGTGGCATCGATGGAAACTCATACCTTTCATATTTCTGTCTATCCTCATGAAATCGGTTTATTCACCACTGAATGGCAAATGCTCAAAGAGGGTGAATTCTGGTTCGGAGAAAAGTTCAGCAAAGAAGTAGAAGTCACCCAGAGGACCCACATCGGAAACAAATTATGGCAGAGATTCCAATAGGTTGAGAAAAGATAATCGTTAAAAGAGTCTTGCGGGAAAATCATTTCTTTCTGACCGGGAACAGTTATAGAAAACGCCGATAATATATTTCACTTTTATCAATTCAGAATCTTTCATGCATCAATAATTTGTACTAAAAAATACAGATACCCAACAAGCCGCTTCCCAGTATGACGAGGAAAGGATGAATTTTTCCTTCAAAAGCAACAAGAAAGGCAAAGGCAGCAATTCCCGTCATTATTTCCGGTATCCCGTTCATCACTGCAGTTCCGTATGACCAAACAGCGAATATAATGAGACTCAACACGCCCATTTGCAAACCCTGCCGGATTTTAAGAACGTGGGAACTGGTTTGTACTTTCTCCAGAAAAGGTGTTAAAGCGGTTAATATTGTCAGAGAAGGTAATACTACGGCCACTGTGGCGGTCAGAGAACCGAGAAAGCTTCCCAGGCGAAACCCCACAAAAGTGGCCGAATTAATAGCTATCGGACCGGGCGTTATCTGAGCTATTGCCACCAATCCTGCCATTTCTTCAAAACCCAACCAATTGTGTTTTTCCACAATCTCATGTTGAATAAGGGGAATAGTAACCAATCCTCCACCATACGCCCCCAGGGCTATCAGGACAAAGCTTCCGAATAAACGAAACAGACCGGCCAATATTATTTCTCCTCCGGTTTTACTCTTGTCATTATCAACGATCGCTATTCTGAGTGTTTTTCGCCGTAAAGGTATGCCAGGTATATCCCACCACACCACACACAATAACCGCCCATACAGGATGCATTCCTAAAACGGCAATAACCACTAAGCCTACAGCGCATACCAGCATATTACGATAATCGCGCACATATTTTCTTCCAAAAGTATAGGCAGCAAAACCCAGCAAACCAGCGACCCCTATGGCACATCCTTTCAGAAAAGAAGCCACCACAGGATGGCTGAAATAGGGCATGGCCACAGTAGCAATAAGAAGAATAACCAGAAAAGAGGGGAGAACCGTTCCCATAATAGCAGCAAAAGACCCCCCTTTACCACGCAGACGCCTCCCCTGCAAAAAAGCCAGGTTTACTGCAATGACACCGGGAATGAGGGTGGCAGTAGAAAGCTCTGAAAGGAAGTCCTCATCTTTAATCCAGCGCCGCTGTAAGACCAGTTCGTGCCTGATAACCGTGGCCATAGCCAGACCACCACCCAGCGTAAAGAGACCTATCCGAAAGAAGGTCCAGAAAATAGTCCAATATCGGGGAGTTTTCATCAAACACCTCTTGAAGAATGAGCTTTTTTATGCAGTATCCTGAATAAGTTCTTCAGAACGTCATAATGTCCGATATTTTGGGAATTCTTTTCCACTTTTCTCAAAGCCGCCTCTAACACTATCCGAACCATTTCAAATACAACCACCATTCTCTCACAAACCAGGCAATACTTCTTTTTCCGGTTATCGTGACCATCGTTCCCGGGCAGGAGGCATTTCCGGGAATGGCACGTGTGGTTCTTTCTGATACCAGTAGGCAACCGAAGCAATATCATCAGTCAGGGGACGAAACTTATTATCAGGTCCGATACCAAGGGCCTGAACGGTCACCTGAATATCTTTTTTAAAGTATATGGGATCCGGGATATGCCAGCGATAAAGGGCATGTCGAGGGACCTCTCCTGCTTGTGCTCTCTGCAGAGGATAACCCAGAAAAGGGGTATTAAAAGTGCCATGGGTAAAACACCAGGCTCCACCAAAATAGTCTTCTGTACCGGTCCCGCAAATGGTGGGATGCTCCTGGTCTCCATCAATATAGAATTTCACTTCACCTTCACCCCACCAACCCCTGGTAAACTGTGTCCATGCCAGGAAAGTGCCCACATATTGTCCCTGTCCTTTGACGGAATCCAGAATAGTGTACTCGGGATTATCGTGCGTTGTCATATCCCGCCGCCACTGAGCATGCAAGGTGCCGATATTTTCAGGAAGTTCCCCCCTGGCAAAGGTCACCTGGTAAAAGAAACCATCAATATCTTCCTCGTGTTGACTTTCAAGCGTTATCCGACAATGTTTTTTGAAGGGCATCTGCCAGTAAGAATTAAAGCCACCTTCAGAATTGGAACATACCGGAATGGATTGCACAGGATATCTCAATTCATGACCATTTGCAAAGAAATCCCCCAACGGCGTTTCAATAGAAGGATGCTTTTCCCCATCCCAGTAAAAACGAAGAATACAATTCCTGTAAGCCTTTGTAGAAACTGTACACCAGATATGCTGAATAACGGCCGGTCCTTCAATATCGGCAACAGTGAAGGTTTCTCCTGCCCGCAATTTCACATAAGGGCGGACCTTCCAGCCTTTTCCCATGTGAGAGGCAAAATTATTTGTATCGGGGACAGCACGGGCTCCCCCGCCTTTTTTCCCTTCCGGATTTTCCGCCGTAATGGAATAGGTTTCAAAACCCCTGATCAAAGGAAGGTTCGTCAGCATCGAACCCGGCGTTAACAAATGATCCATAATTTCTGGCTCCTTTCTTTTCAGTCTTTTTGTCCGGGACCCATCCAGGGGCTTTCCTGAGAAAGTACGGGCTCAGTATAAATAAAAACAAATTTTCTGTCAAGAAAATATTTTGTGAGGTATCCAATCGAGAGCCCCACTACAGCCCCTGCATATTTTGCCCATTCGCCATCGAAATAGAAATCAAAGCCTATCTCAAAGCCCCAGAAAATAAGGGTGGTAAAGACCCCCATGAAGGAATACAGTAAAAACTTCTGAAAGTCTTCGCGTTTACGTTTCGTGATATAATAAAAAATATATTTTTTGTCAAGATAATATTTTACCAGCAATCCACTGAGTGTTCCCCACGCCATACCAAAGTAGAGACGCAGGTCATCCCCGGGAAGAATAGTCACTGAAAGAGTATAAACCTCCCTGATTACCGGCAGAGATAACCATGGTTCAATTGCAGGAAACATTCGGTCATAAAAAGCAAAGGAAACAAACTGCGTAAAAAGATTAACAACAGTTGCAATAACCGCAAAGAAACTGTATTTAGCGGCAAGATAAAACATCTTCTTCTATCCCCTGGTCAAACGCTTATTTTTCGCAGAAAAGTATTATAGCAATTTATCAGCAAAAAACGGGCATTATTGTGTACTGCTTGCTTCTTTCAGCCAATAACCCAGCCAGCAACAACTTCATTCCCAACAACACGACTACCCCTCTTGCCTTCAAAGTCAGCAGCTTCCCACGATATGCCGGGTACACCTGAGCACTATAGCATTGACACGTTGCCGGTAAAAGTCCTGCCGGGCTAATACAAGATACAAAGAAGCGCCTATCATGTTTGCCACAATATCGCCCGGCGAAGGATTACGTCCCGGGATATATGACTGTTGGATTTCATCATGAAAGGCAAACAGCACTGCAAAACCCAGAACAAAAAGCCACTGCGGGCGGCTGAGCTGATTTTTATGGAAACGAAGGCACCAATCAGTACAAAAAGCCAAAACAGCATACAGGAACAGGTGAGCCACCTTATCCTGGAGCGGAAAAAAGAAAAAAGGATCGACCCTTTTCCCCGGCAGCATGGACAAACACACTATTATCGCACACCATCCCAGCCATACTGCTGTCCAGAGTACAATTCTTTTTCGATTCAAATGAGCACTTTCACCTGACATTGAGACACTTTTGAATCAGGAATGGGAATCACATTACCATCTAACGGCTTATTATCAACGGTTATTGAAGGTGTTTTCCTTTTTTCTTCTGCTTCTTTTTTTACTTCTATGTCATATCTCACGCCCCGGAATTCTCGCTCCACGCGGTACTGAGACCATTGCTCAGGAACATGAGGGGCAATACGCAACCCATCATACGTAGGTTGAATTCCCAGGATATGGTCAGTAGCATCCCGCAACATCCAGGTAGAGGAGCCGGTTAGCCAGGAATGAGAGCCCTGGCCATACGTCTCATGTTCGGGACTTGTCACATATTCGCAATATACATAAGGTTCCACCTCATAACGATCCCTATCGATCACGGGATGCATGGGAAGAGCTTTACGATAATAGTCATAGGCAATCTCATTACGTCCCAGAAGACATTCAGCCAGCACAGCCCAGCTGACAGGATGATTGAATATGGCTCCATTTTCTTTTTTGCCGGGCACACAACGCGTAGCAAGCCCCACATCAGAATTCACCCGGGTATATGCCGGGTCCATAATTTTGGGCCCTTTTGGAGTATCAAGATACTTGCGGACACTATCCATCGCCTTCAAGGCTCTTTCTCTGTCTGCAACCCCGCTGATAACAGCCCAACTCTGGACATTTAAAAAGATTCGTCCCTCCTGATTACGGGAAGAACCGATAACTTCTCCCTTATCGTTTGTACCTCGTATATACCATTCTCCATCCCAACAATGCTCATTAATAGCCTGGGCCACTTTATCATACCATTCTCTGTAATAGCGAGCCACCTTTTTTTCTCCCAGCCTTTCCGACAGCTCTGCAGTATCTTTTAAAATATAACATAGTTGTTGGGCAACCATGACACTTTCACCTTTACCTTCACGTCCCAGATAATCAAGGGTATCATTCCAGTCTCCGGGGCCAAACCGAGGCAAATAGCGTTCAGTAAGAGTACTCAATGCAAAATCAACGGCCAGATAAAGATGTTTTAATAAGGGACTGGAACCTTTTTCATCCTGAAAAGAAACAGATTGTTCCAGGATAGAAAAGTCATTGGTCTCCTTCAAGTACTCTATCACCGCCATGGGCAACCAGAGGGTGGTATCAGAGTGCCCGGTGCGTTCTCCACCGGAAGTCAGGGGATAGTAACAGTGCATCACAGAACCATCTTTAAACTGATACGTGGCCATCTCCAGAATTCGCTGCTTTACCCAATCTTTCTTCTGAGCCAGCAGAGGGCCCAGGATATCCTGACAGGAATCGCGGTAACCTCGTCCAAAAAGAACGCCCCCGTGATGATAAGAAGCATCCCTGGAAAACAAAAAGGTGACTTTAGTCTGATTCTGGTTCCAGACATTTACCATGTTCTGCATAATTTTATCCGGCAACTTGACCTGCATCTTATCCAGGTAGCTGTGACCTTCTTTCTTCACCTCTTCCAGAGCTTTTGCAGGAGCACCCGGTTTTCTTAACGTATTCACAATCTTTCCTGCTTCCTGGACAAAAGGCTCTTTTGCCAGTTGTGCCTGAGACATTTCTTTGAGATATTGCTTATCATCGGTCTTTTCTACCACACCAAGGAAAAATGAAAGATCCTTTTTCTCACCAGGCTGGAGGGTAATAGAACCCTGCAAAGCAGCCACACAATCGCCTGATGTTACCAGCGTATTATCCAGGCGGGATTTTTCCAGCCCCACCGGATTAGCTTCACCCCTCCAGCGTCCATAGAAGCTGGACAGGGAGGTCTGGAAAGAACGAACCGGTAAAGTGCTGGCATTAAACACCCATCTGTCCCATGCTCTGTTTGCCTGTTGCACAGTAGGACCATTATAAGTCACCCAGTATCTTTTTGTCAAAAACAAAACCTCATCCTGCTGAAAATAACAGGCTTCATTAAAATGCTTATCATTAGGCTGATTGATTAAATCCACCAGCGCATGTCCCAGACACATTTCTGCAAAAGAATAAATATCCAGCTGCTGCTCTTCTCCACTTACATTCTCCAGGGAAACCTTCCAGATTTCCATATTTTCCTCTTTATGAACAAAATAAGTAACCCAGGAGCGCATTCCAAAGGCTTGCATCATAATGGTGGTATAATTCATGCCATGAAAACAGCGATACTCATCAAACGCATGAGCAGTAGGTTGCCAGGTAATTGACCAGTATTTCCCCTGTTTGTTTTTGAGATAAATATATCGTCCGGGTCGGTCAAAAGGAAAGGAATTATAGCGCCAGCGGGTTATCCTGCTATCCTTAGGAGAACGATAAAAGCTATATCCCCCTCCCACATGAGATATTAAACCATTATACCTGCCATTTGTCATATAATTGACCCAGGGAAGTGGGGTTTGAGGGTTAGTAATAACAAATTCCTTATTTTTTTCATCAAAATAACCATACTCATTTTCTAAAAAAGCCTTATCACTGAACTGCATGCTTAACTCCTTTATTTATTTTTTTGTTAATAGTCCCCGGCATAAAGCCAATATTTCTCTGATTTCAGGCTGGGAAGATGCCATAACATATATTCTGCCCATCGGCTCTGTTTGAGATATTCTCATCAACACCCAACCACCTTTAAAATACCATTTCAAACCATCTATTTCTTTTACCTTTTTAATCGATAGATTGCCTAGTTTTTCCGGCGTTTTTTCCTGGAGACGGTGAAAATTGAGCTGTAAGATTTCAGATGGAGCATAAAAATCAATACGTCCATAGTGCGGCTTATCCCATTCATCAAGAAAATCACTGACAAGCCGGGAAAGAGGTTGCTTATAATACGACATCATTTCCATTAAAAGCAACGCTGTTAAAATGCCATCTCGTTCCGGTATGTGGAAACCATAGCCAATTCCACCACTCTCTTCTGCAGCAAGAAGGTAGCCCGGTTCATGCAATTTTCTGGCAACAT
>PWGE01000453.1 GCA_003554345.1 Candidatus Sumerlaeota bacterium
CCATTTCTAAAGGATGGATTGAACAGGAATACTTCGATATTCCACGGGAAGAACGGATCAAGTACGATTCAATAGATGAAATTGAACAGCAGAGACGACGAGCGCCGACAGCGAGAGAACTCAACTCGGTCCAACTCCGGAGAGAAGATAAGAGACACAAATACCCCGAAACTAGCAAAGAATACGAGAAGAACGCAGTTATTGTCTTCATTAGAGACGTTTCCGGCTCGATGGGTGGAAGCAAACGAGAGTTGGTTGAGCGTGTATTTACTCCGTTAGATTGGTATTTGACGGGCAAATATGACAATGCTGAATTCCATTATATTGCTCACGATGCCGAAGCGTGGGAAGTTGAACGACAGAAGTTCTTTGGAATCCAATCTGGCGGTGGAACAAAGATTTCAACTGCTTACTTGTTAGCACAGGAAATTCTTGAAGAGAATTATTCGTGGAGTGAATGGAATCGATATGTCTTCGCAGCGGGCGATGGTGAAAATTGGATGCAAGATACAGAGGAAGAAGTGATTCCACTCATGGAGGAAATAGATTGCAACCTACACGGATACGTTCAAGTTGAATCAAACGATGGATATGGTATGGGTTCAGGCGACCACGGTGAATTGGTAGAAAGCCACTTCGGAGAAGATAGTAACGTAGCAGTTACATACTTGGACAACAAAAACGACGTTATGGATTCAATAGAAACAATTCTTTCAGCGGAGGATGAGTGAAAATGACCGAACAATCTACAAGCGATATGTCCCAAGCCTCCCCTACTGCTAGGCATCCCCCCGAAGAAGCTATCGAGATGCTCAAACGTGATGAAGGAGCGACTGTCCCGGACCTTGCTGAAGAATTAGAAGTGTCACGCTCCGAGGCAAGGGATTTGTTAAAACAAATTGATAGCGAATACGAACTTGGCTCCTCATCTGACTTTCGATACCGCATTCTTCGGAAAATAGAGTCGGACTGGCATACTGAGCAAAGTGGTGATTCGGAATGAGTGAATATGAAATTGCCCGGTGGTGTACGCCCGCCCCGACTCCCATGAGATTGATTTTTACAACTTACGGTGGTTCAGCGCATGGTGAAGTTGCTTTAGAATTCCAAGATGTAGATTCCGGAGAGTGGAGAAAAGATACTACATTAGGTAGAGCAAATGGTATTCCCGAACCAAAGGGAGAAAAGGTGTCTTCTAAGACAATTAACCAATTTACGGGTGAAAAGTCATGATTGACCCAATTGAAAAAGAAAAGCAAAACATTAGCGAAGAGCTTGAACAGATTGCTGAAGACTCTCGTAATTTGGCAGAAGAACTTGGTCTGTCCCCACGAGATGTGAAATATTGGATTGTGGATAATGATGAGATGAATGAGTTGATTGCGTATGGCGGTTTCCAACAACGATATCCACATTGGCGTTGGGGAATGCAATACGACCAACAGCAAAAGCAGAATCAGTATATGGGAGGAAAAGCGTTTGAAATCGTGAATAACGATGATCCGTGTCATGCTTTCCTTCAGATGAGTAATGATATTGCTGACCAAAAGGCAGTCATTACGCACGTTGAAGCACACTCCGATTTCTTCGCTAATAATCAATGGTTTGATGACAATCCGAATTCTTCAGATATGTTAGCGCGAAATTCGGAGAAAATTGAATCCATTATGGAAGACCCGGATATTGAACGGTCTGAAGTTGAAAAATGGATTGATAACATTCTTTGTCTTGAAGACAATATTGACCAGTATTCGGAATTCGTTTGGAGGGAATTAGATAGTTCAGAAGATCAGGAAACTCCAACTGAGAATCCAATAGAGAATCTCAATTTAAGCGAAGATGTCGAACGGGCGGTTTTAGAAGATGTTCAGCAAAATGAAGAGAAAGGAACGTATCTTGATGATACTGAAAAGGACATTCTTAAATTTTTAATTGAAAACGGAAAGCAATTCGATGGTGAAACTTCTGAAGAATACGAAGGGTGGCAATTGGAGATTCTTGACATTCTCCGTGAAGAGTGCTACTACTTCGCACCTCAGAAGATGACTAAGATCATGAACGAGGGTTGGGCTGCTCTTTGGGAGAGTATCATGATGACCGATGAGCAGATTGCTGATGAAAAAGACCTAATTAAGTATGCGGACCATATGAGTGCTGTTCTCAACAGTCCGGGGTTCAATCCATACTCTCTCGGAATGGCACTTTGGCAACATATTGAGAATACAGTCAATCGTCGTGAAGTGGTTGACAAACTACTCCGTGTTGAGGGAATTACACCCGATAACTTCCGTCGAGATGTTGATTTCCAACGTGTTCACGATATTCTCGATAAAAGAGACTCTGAAGATATCGTAGAACGCAACTACTCTCTAACACGGATTCAGAATCAAGGTTTTATTCAAGATATTCCATTAGATGAACTACGAAAGAGTTACCGATATGTCGTAGACCGAGATAGATATAGCAACATCGGAGAAGCATTGAAAGATGTTGATTATGAACGTGGATGGAAGCGGATGAGAGAAATCCGTGAAACACACAACGATGTGATGTTTATTGACGAATTCTTAACTCAAGAGTTTGTTGATGATCAAGAATTTTTCACCTATGAATACCGTGTTGCACATCAAGAGTTTGAAGTTGCAAGTCGTGATGTTGAAGATGTTCGGAAGAAGTTGTTGTTGAAGTTCACAAACTTTGGAAAGCCAACTATCACGGCAGCAACAGATAACTTTAGAAATAGCGGGGAGTTACTGTTACTGCATGAGTTTAATGGCGTTGTTCTCAATTTACAATCTGCACAAGAGGTGATGAAGAGACTCTTTGAGATGTGGGGTCGTCCTATTAATCTTGCTACGGTTGGATTATCTGTTAGCGAAGAAGAGATGGATTACGCACATTCTGAAGGCGTTGAACCCGAACCCGAGGAAGTGCCTGTTCTATTCAAGTACGATGGCGAAGAGTTTACTGAAGAAAAGCCTGAACCGTTAATCAAAGAAAGACTTAAGGCAGATGAAGTGGATTATTCAACTAAGCCCGAAGAGTGGGTTCAAGAATGAGTGAGCAAGACGACTGCTATGATTGCGGTGGCGATGTTGAAGTAGAAGTTGTAGGCAACTTCAAAGATTGGGTCTGTCAAGACTGTGGTATAATCATAGACTCTGATGAAGTTGTCGAAGAACAGCAAGAATATATTGACGATGATGTAGAAGTGATGGAATGACCGTACTTTATATGTGTCCTGCTTGCGAATCGGAGTATGGAAGACCGAAAGAAAGTCCAAACTGTATGAGTGAATACTGCGGTGAACCATTTGAAGAGGTTAAAGACAAGATATGAGTATAG
>PWGE01000301.1 GCA_003554345.1 Candidatus Sumerlaeota bacterium
AATGTATCCGGAACCTCGGGATGTTCGATGATATGGGCCATTGTGACCATGGCATCAAAGATCAGGTAATCTCTACTTTTTATAATGTTCTGACAATTGAGGGATTGCAGGTCAACAATACAATCAAATCTCTGGAGGTTCCGTTTATAGAGACCGGTACCACCGGCATATAAAAGGGACGAAGGTTTTAAGTGTGAAATAACTTCTTCCACGTTTTGAGGGTAAATATATTCCGGCAAAGATAGTTCCCTTTCTATGTCACTTCAGTCCATTTTATTATAATCTTCAAGAAAATCAAAGTCTTTCAGGACATAAGGATCAGGAACAGAGACCGGATGATTATCCTTTTCAAATACCCGAGAGGTAATGGTATCGATAGGCTGTGCCAGTATTGATGGAATAAGCTTAAAAGGAAAGATGACAGGATGTCCGGTTTTCTGTTTGTAAAGGGGTTTAATAATGAGACTGTTTCTGGAGTGAAACACCCGGAGCAGTGTTTGATAGGTTTTTAAAGAAATCATGGGAATATCGACAGGTTGATAAAGAATACCGCTGTATTTTTTTTCGCTGTTTTTGATCTGTTGTACCCCTGCCTGAAGAGACGAGAATTGGCCGGCAGGATAATCGGAATTATAAACCCAGCGAAAAGAACTGTCAGAAACATGCGCCTTTTTTACTTCTTCAGCGCGGTGTCCGATAACCACATAAATATCTTTTATATCTGCACGCTGAAGCTTTTCCCCTATTTCTTCAAGGAAAGTATTGTTTCCCACGTTCAGAAGGGGTTTTAAGCGACCCTTCATCCGGCGGCTGTAACCCGCTGCTAATATCAGAGCACAGCAGTTGTCTTTCTCCTTCATTGCTTTTCTCTCCGGCGTGATAAAAATTGTATTCTCGTTCTGTTTTTTTCTTTCTTTTCCCCAGGATTGTTATCTTCTTCGTAGTCTTTGCCTTCCTGGTATTTTTTTATAATTTTCTCTCTGAAGTATAGTCTGAAAGTTTGCCTCTGGCGGATTGCTGATCGATGGAACTCATGCATGAGATGATCTCAGGCAGGTTCTGCCTTTACCTCCTGTTCATCATGTTGAAAACATCTGTTGTCCGGGTTTCTTTTTTCTTCTCCGGAGTCTCTATCCTCTATGAATCCTGACCATCGAGTCTCTATCAGGAGTCAGAATACAGCATTGAGTATTCAGTCGTAAGAACAAACCAGGCAATTTCTGAATTTACGTTCATTATAAAATGTATTGCAATATCTTTTCCCTTCTGCGCACCTCCCTATCCTGTCCATCCTCTGTACCTCGATGCAAATTTTCTTTTCTGAGCATAATTTTCTCATCTCATTCTGTCAGCCTGTCAATCCTGTAAAAACATCTTTTCAGGATCTGATGAGATTATCTTTTTTCTGATATCCTTTATATCCTGTCCATCCTGTAAAATCTTTTCTTTGTTTCCCGTGCTGACTCCGGTCTTCTGTCTCCTGGCTCCTATTTCCCTTTGCGTGATGCAAATCTTTTTTCTGTTCTTCTTCTCTGTATATTCCCATTCTGAATCATGGTGCTGTATTTCAATCAACTATTACTTATGTACCTCTTACTTAATAAACTTCTGACTTCTGCCTGTCTTCTATTGAGTTTGTTAATATTTATTTTACAATCATATTGATGGAAAACCAACTTTATTTACTCAGAAACGGTCTGATAGTGACGGGAAATCACCCTCCGTTTGAGGGGGATATTCTGTTTGATTCTGAAATACAGCAGATTGTTGATAAACAGCCCGCCGTCCCTGAAAGAGCCCGGGTAGTTGACTGTTCCGGGATGATTATCCGTCCCGGTGGCATTGACGCTCATACTCACTTTGACCTGGAAATATCCTCTACCCTGCGAACTATTGAGAATATTAACAGTGGCACGAGGGGCGCTCTGGCAGGCGGTATTACCACCATCGGCGACTTTGCCACTCAACAACCCGGTCAGTCGCTTATTGAATGTTATGAAACACGTAAAGAAGCGCTTGATAGGGAAAGCAGGTGTTCTTATTTTATTCATCTGGCGGTAACTGACTGGGAGGGGGATGCTTTTCAGCAAATCGACAAGCTTCAAAACCCCTATGACCTTCAGAGTATCAAACTCTTTACGACCTATAAAGAACGCGGCTATGATTCTAACAGCGGTGAAATATATACTGCGCTGGGGCAAAGTCGCAAGATGAATTACCTGGTGATGATTCATTGTGAAGATGATGACATTATAGCCTATAACCAGAAAAAGCTTACCCGCCTCTCCCATCTTCCGGAAATGGAAAAGTTTCGCCTTTCACGCCCCTCGATTGCCGAATCTGCCGCCGTTAACCATATCTGTTACCTGAATAAAAAAGCCGGCGGCAATCTTTATGTGGTTCACTGTTCTACGCCGGAAAGTGTGCATTTGCTCAACAGTTATCGTGAAGAAGATGGTGAAGGTCGTTATCTTATTGAAAGCTGTCCTCAGTTTTTTCTGCTTGATGAGCGACAGTTTGCGGAAAAAGATGGGCATCTTTATGCCTCTCAGCCTCAGCTCAAGTCACCACCGGAGTCTGAAAAACTTTATAAGAAAGTACTGCAGGGAATGGTGGATGTCATCGCTACAGACAACTGTGCCTTTGCCAGAAAGGATAAGGAATCCGGTTTGAAAGAGGGTTACCTGAAAGTTCCGGTAGGTATGCCGGGCACCCAATTTCTTCTGCCTGTCACCTATTCCGTCCTGGTGGACAGAGGAAAGCTCTCTCTGGATGATTGGGTGAAAATGACGGCAAAAAGACCGGCACAAATATTTGGACTGAAAGAAGCCGGTGTGCTGGAAAAAGGGAACAGGGCAGATATTACGGTTTTCAACCCGGAGAAAGAATGGGAAATTACAGAAAAAGAACTCTGCTCTGGTGCCGATTGGTCGCCTTATCTCGGTCATAAGGTCAAAGGAAAGGTGGCGGCAACATTTTTGCAGGGAAAACCGGTATTTATCGAAGAGTCGTTAGGGAACCCGGGAGGGGAATAATGCCCGTAATGTGTACAAAAAATAAAGGTAAATCCAATGCATTATAACCTGGCTTTTATTATGTATAATAAGAAAATGATGTTCAGAGTGATAATTCAGCTCATAATAGTTTTGAGCACCTGTTTCTTTCTTTCCTGTGCAGTGAATCCGGTCACGGGTCAGCGCCAGCTGATGCTGGTTTCCGAGAGCCAGGAAAGGGAGATGGGGCGTACGGTTCATAAAGATCTGCAAAATCAGTACGGCGTTTATGAAGATGAAAAGCTCCAGGAGTACGTTGAATCAGCAGGAAGAAAACTGGAGCCCC
>PWGE01000286.1 GCA_003554345.1 Candidatus Sumerlaeota bacterium
AAAGGGCAGCATGGGAGGGCGCTCCCAGACCGGCATCTATAACCACCGGTACCGTTGATTGCTCGATAATTATCTGAAGCATATCCTGATTTTTTACGCCCTTATTCGTTCCGATGGGTGCAGCCAGGGGCATTACCGTTGCGGTTCCACAGTCTTCCAGCTTCTTTGCCAGAATCGGATCAGCCTGAATGTAAGGAAGCACTACAAACCCTTCTTTGACAAGAATTTGAGCTGCTTTCAGAGTTTCATCTCCATCTGGCAAAAGATAACGTGGCTCAGGGGTTACCTCCAGTTTTACCCATCTTGACAAACCTGCAGCCCGGGCCAGTTGAGCCATTTTTACAGCTTCTTCGGCATTCCTGGCACCTGAGGTGTTGGGCATGACAATATAACGATCATCTTCCAGATAATCATAGATGCCCTTTTCCTGGCGCCTGAAATCCACACGCCGCAAAGCTACCGTCACTATCTGTGTTTCACTGGCACGTAAAGCAGTCTGCATGACCTGCAGATTACCAAACTTCCCCGTACCGATAAATAATCGAGAGGTGAATTTTTTTCCTGCTATTGTCAGTTTATCATTCATTTGTATCGTCCCTTTCTTTATTATAGGTTGTTTTATCGTGTGCTAAAGAAGTTATTGCCACTTTCCAGAGAACTCCCCCCATGACTATCATAATAAAAGCAGGAATAAGCACCCGGGCAGGGCGGTCATATTCCCGAAAAAAATGGCCGAGAATCTCTCTGCCCCTCATCTGAGAATAAAGGCGTATCCACAAATTTTTATCAGGATGCGCCGTCTCATTTATGAAAAAATGAGAATACCGACTTCTTGCCCTGTCAGAAAAATAAAGGGCAACATAGTTGTCTTCTTCCCATTCTGCATTTGTTTCAAAAAACACAGTAAAATCTTCGTCTGGCTGAAGAGGCACCACCGGTCTGAAGTGGATAGAATACACCTCATTGTCCCGGAAATTTGCGCTGTCCACCGTCCTGGTTGCCAGAATCCTTCCCCCCTGCATGATATAGCAGGTAAGCAAACTATCATTCCGGCGGGAATATGTGGCCACACGTATATCGACCCGGCTTATATTGGGCAGGGTAAAATTGAACTCTTCTCCAATGATATGTCCCATTACAAAAGGACCGGTTGCGGTATTGGCAAAAGTCTGTTCATAAAGTCGAAAAGAAGAAGGGTGAAAAAAAAAGGCCGCCAGTATTAAAAAGAACCCAACAGGTAATAAAATGCGGTATTTTTTTTTCATTATACCTTGAACTTGGGGTCTGAGGCATCACGCAGGCCATCGGAGAAAAGATTCAATGCCAGGACTATCAAAAACATGGCAACGGTAGCTCCGGCAAAACCATACCAGTCTCCCATAAACAACCTGTTCTGCGCCTGCTGGATAATCAACCCCCAGGAGGGTTTATCCTGTACTCCTATCCCGATATAACTCAAAATCACTTCCGTCTTAATAGCAAAAACAAATTGCAAAGCAAAGTAAATTATGACAAGGTGCATGATATTGGGCACAATATGCCTGGCAATAATCATACGTCGGGAAACCCCGATAACCTGAGCCGCCTGAACAAACTCCTGGTTTTTTAGTTTTAAGGTTTCTCCCCTGATTAATCGGCACAAACTGACCCAGGTAGCCAGTCCTATAGAAACATACATTCCGGTCAATCCCCTTCCAAAGACAAGTGAAAGCGCCATAATTAAAAGAAGACCGGGGATTGCCGCCACTGTAGAATACAACCACACAATACATTCATCTACCCAACCCCCAAAGTAGCCGGCTATACAGCCAAGCACCACCCCGATGGGAATGGCTATAATGGAGGTGATTAACCCTACACCCATTGCTATTCTTGTACCATATATCACCTGGGTAAAAATATCCCTTCCATGCACATCAGCACCCAACGGATGCTGAAGAGAGGGTGCTTCATAGGGCATGGCCACTCTTTGATTGGGGTGAGCGGCAATCCACCCCATTGCTACGGCTATGGCAATTACCGTATAGAAGATAATAATCACCAGGGAGGCCATAGCCAGTTTATTTCGGCGAATCTGCCGCCATACTATAAACCAGAAACTGTTTTTCCAGCTCATTTCAACTGCACCCTGGGGTCTACGAATGCATAAAGGATATCAGAAGCAAGATTGGCTCCGATATAAAGAAGGGCTCCCACCATTGTCACTGCCTTGATAACCGGCCAATCATTATGCAATATCGCGCCTACCTGTAAATTACCCAGCCCGGGAATGGCAAAAAAGTTTTCCAGTAAAAGTGAACCGGTATAGAGAAAAGGTAACGCAATAACAACCCGCGTAATAATGGGAATAAGAGCATTGGCTAATACATGGCGAAACAATACCAGACGAGTGGGTAGTCCTTTAGCATAAGCGGTACGAACGTAATCCTGCCGGATTTCATTCATCATAACAGTTCTGTAAAACCGCACATCACTTCCTACAGCCATACTTATCCAGATGAGCCAGGGTAAGAGAAGATAGCGAACAGCTGAAAACCCGGGTTCATATCCGGAAATGGGGAAAATATTCCAGTGAAAAGCCAGAAAATACTGACCGATTAAAATAAGTGCCAGGGAACTGATGCTCATTCCCATCACGCTCAGGGCAACAATTCCTTTATCCACAATAGAATTGTGAAAGAAAGCGCAGACAATCCCGAGCAAGATACCCAGCAAAGTGCCTCCGAAAAAAGCAGGGACGGTAAGAAAAAGGGAGGGAATCAGTCCCCTTTTTATAATCTCACCTATCGGTTCATGGGTTTGAAAAGAATATCCATAGTCAAAAGTAACTATCTGACGCAGAAAGTCCACAAACTGAACAGGCAGAGGACGATGTAATCCAAGTTGACGTTCCATCAAAGCAATATCTTCGGCAGTAGCACTTCTCCCAAGAAGCATGTAGGCGGGACTGGGGGTTACCACATGAAAAATAATAAAAATTATCAGGGCTACTCCCAGTACCAAAGGAATGGTATACAAAAGGCGTCGGACAATATATCCGATCATTACTGTTTTTCGCTCTTATCCACTCTCAGATATTTAAAAGTATTAAGGGCCATTTCATGGGGTTTAAAATTCTCTATCCAGGGATATTTCAAAGCATAAGAAATACGATGGGTAAGGAAAATACAGGGAGCATCTTCAATGAGAATTTGCACCATCTCATCAATGATTTCCTGTCGCTCATCAGTATCACGCATTACCGACATTTTCTCATACAAGCGGTCATATTCATCATTCTGATAGTTAAAATGGTTGGAACCCGGAGACTTATTCGGTCCATAGAAAAGCTGCAGGAA
>PWGE01000338.1 GCA_003554345.1 Candidatus Sumerlaeota bacterium
AAAACGCTCAGGATAAATCGTATCCCGAACATGAGATACCCCCCTGGCAAAGCAAAGTAAAGAAGTCATCTGAGCCTGCATATCAGTGGGAAACCCCGGATATGCTGAAGTGGTAATATCTACAGGCTCCGGAATATAGTTGGTCGCATCAACATGAATGGTGTTTCCCTCACATTGCAGAGGTAAGCCGGTTTCTTTCAATTTATCAATCACCGCCCTCAGGTGGGCAGCCTGACAGTTATGCACAGAAACCTTACCACGGGTTATAGCCGCTGCTGTAATAAAGGTGCCGGCCTCAATACGATCGGGAATAACAGAATATTCAGTCGGACAGAGCTGGTTCACACCTGTTATTGTTAAAGTCTTACTGCCTATTCCCGTAATTTTTGCTCCCATCCTGTTCAGGAATAGAGCCAGCTCGGCCACTTCCGGTTCCTGTGAAGCTTCCCGGATGATAGTGGTTCCCTGAGCCAGCACTGCCGCCATCATAACATTACAGGTGGCTCCCACACTTGGTCCAAAAGTGCCGCTTAAAAAGACTTCTCCGCCTGCCAGCTTTTTAGTCCTGGCTTTAATATAGCCATGCTCGGTAGTTATCCTGGCGCCCAACCTCTCCATACCTTTCAAATGCAAATCAATAGGTCGGGTTCCTATGGTGCAGCCACCGGGAATAGAGACGCAGGCTTTTTTCATCCTGGCCAACATAGGCCCCAAAACATAAATAGAAGCCCGCATCTTTCTCACCAGATCATAGGGGGCTTCCGTATGGAATGTATCGGGCACATCCAAAACCAGTGTATGATTTTCATGATGGGTCTTCACTCCCAGGTGTTGCAGCACTTTCTCCAGAAAAAGGACATCATTCAAAAGAGGAACATTTTTGAGAACCGTGCGGCCAGGCGCCAGCAGGGAAGCTACCATCAAGGGAAGAGCCGCATTTTTGGCTCCGGAAATATAAACATCGCCCCGCAGAGACTTTCCCCCTTCTATTATAAACTTGTCCATTTTTATACCGGGAGAATTACCCATAAAAAACTCCTCTTTGTTCTATGTATCCGGTTTTAAAACCAGGTGACGCTTTATTCCCTGGTAATCTTTAATAACTTGAACCAGGGAGAAATTAAAGTGAGTCGAAGTACTTACACTCCAGTCAAAAAGATTATACCCGATTTCCATAAAGAGTAAACCGGTATTTCGTAGCAAAAATTGACTTTCCAGGAGTATTCTGGTTATATACTCTTTACCTTCCCGGCCGGCAAAAAGAGCGGAAGAAGGTTCATATGCCGCCACACTTTTCTCTACAGAAGGATCTTTAGAAGCCACATAAGGAGGATTGGTCACGATAACATCAAATTGAGGCTTATTCTTCAGAGCCTGGCAGAGATCTGTCTTCAAAAAATAAATATCTGAAGCGGCACAAAGCGAACCGGCGTTTTTTTTTGCCACCATCAGGGCATCAATTGAAATATCAGTACCCACAAAAAGTCCTTTTTTTAAAAAATGGGCCAGAGAAATCAAAATACAGCCACTACCGGTCCCTATATCCAGAATAACAGGTCTTTCAGGGAGACAAAAAGCGGCATGATCAAGTACAGCTTCTACAAGCAATTCCGTTTCAGGGCGAGGTATAAGGACACGTGAATCAACATAAAAATTCAGTCCCATAAACTGCGCGCTTTTCAAAATATACGCCAGGGGTTCCCCTTTTCCCAGTCGTTCTAAAAGGCTCCAGAATTTTTTTTCAACACTCAATGATACATTTTTATCCAGCGAACCGTAAAAGAGGTGACTTTCTTCATGAAGAAGATGCTGGAGCAGAAAGCGGCTGTCATTCTCAGGAAAGGGATATTGTTTGTCCTTTAAATATCCGGCTCCTTCTCTCCATAACTTTTTTTTCTTCATTGAGAGATTAAAAGGCTATTCTAAAGGATTGATAATCAGAGGGTACTTCGTCCAGGGTTTTCATGCTTACGTCTTCCACATAAGCCATGGCCGGACCCTCTTTCACCCTGGATAAAAAGCCCGGAAACACATTTTCCTCTGCAATAGCCAGTATTTCCACAGTACCGTCCGGCATATTTTTCACATAGCCTTTAACGTCATATTCAGCAGCTATTCTTTCGGTATAAAAACGGAAACCAACACCCTGAACCCTTCCTTTAACACGTAACAGCCACGCTTTAATTGCCATACCGTGTCGCCTCCTTTTTTCCTGTATAAGGATTGTAATATCCGAATTGAAGAGATGAAAAACATGATTTCATTGAAGTCATCCATTGGAGAATTCCATTACCGGCAGATTTTCCATAATCATACAGTACTTCAGAAATATACCAATCAGGATCAATATTAAGATTACGCATCTGAATGAGATCCACTGGAATTTGTTCTAAAAGGGTTTTTAAACTATTCTCTTCCTGTCCGGTATCTGTAAAACCAGGAAATATAAAATAATTCAAAGACAGCCATTTATGATTGTTTTTCACAACATGTAAGGAGTCTACCACGTCTTCAAACTGATAATTGCGGGGACGAAAGTATCTTTCATAGTATATTTTCTGGGCACTATTCATACTGATTCTAAAACTATCACAACCTGCCCGACAGATTTTCTCAATACGAGAAGGGGAAAAACCATTGGTATTCATATTAATAGTACCCCGGGAGGTATGCCTGCGTATAATCTGAATGGCATCAGCTATCAATTCATGATTCAAAAGAGGTTCTCCTTCACAACCCTGTCCGAAGCTCACGACAGGATGCTCTGCCGTTTGCAGGTGATCAATCGCAATTTCCGCAATTTCGCTGACGGTCGGTGTAAAGGTCAGGCGGTTTTGTGTTGCCGGCACCGTTGTTTCCTGCTGAAGGGAAATACATCCCAGGCAACCGGCATTACAGGACCAGGTGGTAGGCAAAGGAGCTTCCCACCGGTTCAATACCCAGTTTCGGGCAGCAGGACAGTAGTAAGTAAGACAACATTTGTCAATAAGGTGTTTCGCTAAATTATTACCCGGAAACTTTTCGCGCATGACCGGTACTCTCGTTTTAATGAGCTGCTCATTAAATCCATTCACATCCTGGCGGGGATCAGGATCCACCCGAACGCCTGCAGACATAAAACCACCTTTCCACCAACCCAGCGCGCTATACGCAAACAAGGGAAGAAGAGGGGCATGAGATTCCTTTTCAAAAGCAGCCTGTAAAGTCATCGTATAAGCAGGAGGCAGAAAGCCCCCTACCGCCCAAACTGATTCACCCTGATAGCGTTCTACAATTTCCATGGTATCATTGACTGGATTATATCCCACAGGTCTACGACCGGGAAGCACCATAGG
>PWGE01000346.1 GCA_003554345.1 Candidatus Sumerlaeota bacterium
CATTTCAATGTAACTCTGGAGTTCAAGGAAGGCTAAAAATTCGTTCATGGTTACTTTCATTCCCAGTAGGACGCTGAAATCCTGTGCCTCTTCCACAGGGATTCCCATACCAATAGCGAAGGGATAGAAGATCCATGAAAATATGCCGGATAAAGAAAGGTTGATAAAACCGAGTAATGTATCAAGAAAATAGATCCCACTTAAAAAGGCAATGACAAGAGCGCCAATAGTAAGTGCTAATTTCAACCCTTCCTGAGCCCCCTGGCTAAAAGCATCGATAGGATTGTGAAATTCATTTTCGTAGTGTATTTCATCATCCTTATGAGTGGGTGTTTTGTCATGGGGAGGATAAAGTATTCTGGAAAAAAGCAGGGCGGCAGGTAAACTCATAACAGAGGCCGATAGTAAATGCCCGGCAGAGATGCCAAAACTAATATATGTTGCCATAACACCGCCGGCAATGGTGCTTAAAAAAGCAACCATTACGAAGAATACCTCTTTTTTTTCGGCGGATATAAGGTATTTTTTTAAGCCGGTAAAACAGCCGATTCCCATAAAAATGAGCATTCCGCCTGTAAAAGATTCAAACCCTGAGATGTGAAGCAGCTTCCTGAATATCCTGGCAAAGAAAGAGACTATTCGGTCTATTACCTTTAAATAAATTAAAAGGCTCATAAAAGCAGAAATAAAGATGATAAGCGGTAAAGCACGGAAAGCAAAAAAAGCCCCCAGCTCTTCGTCTCTTGCCAGCTCTCCAAAGGCAAAAGCTGCTCCTTCATAACTGGCTTCAAAGAGGAGTTCGAAAAAGTCCTGTAAATACGTAAAAAATACTATTCCCACCGGTGTGAAAAACATAACAGTTACAATAATAACCTGCAGTAAGAAAGCCCTGAACACTGTTTTCCAGGGAATAGAAGAACGATTGTTAGAAAAAATCCAGGCGACAAAAATAAAAAAGCCCATGCCCAATAGGGCTTGTCCCTTAGTAATCCAGATTGACGAACTCATTGGTTTTAAAATCAGATAGTTTTTGTTTAAGATATTCTCTTGGTTTTTCTTTTAGATGTATATACTCATAGAGGTGCCTGAATAATTCTTTTTTCTCTTCGGGATCCTGGCAGAGAGTCAGGCGGTTTTTTTGAGCTTGTATTTTCTTTTTCAATTCGAGTTGAGCGAGTTTTTCAAGGTAAGCGAATGAAAATTTTGCCAGTTGACTTTCTTCCATGTCCAGGTATTCCTCATTCTCAATAATAAGCTGGCGAATTAAAGCGCGCTGTTCGTCGGATAGAGCTTCATTTTCTACAATAGAACTGATTTTGTCCCCTTCCTTGATATTTAAACGTAATAATTGCAACAAAGTGGCTTTTGCCGGACAGTCTTCCAGGAGCTTAAAATCAATGGCTTTATCATATAACATGCCCAGCTTGATATCCAGGATAAAAATAGAGATGAGCTTTTTCAGGATTTTTTCTTCTGGTTTTTGGGGGGAAGGCTTTGCTGGGCTCCTGGTAGCAGAGGGTTCACTTTTCCTGTATTTTCTATGCTTTTTAAGATTGTGAAGTTCAGACTTTAAGGATTGTAAACCCACGCCTAAAAAGCGGGAGAGAAGGGAAAGATATTCTTCACGGGTAATGGGGTTGGGACTTTCGTGTATCAAAGGTAAGAGGGTTCTGATTAGTTCATTTTTCTTTTCCAGGTTAAGAGTCCCTTCTCTGTCTAAAATGTGTTTATAAAGAAGTTCAATGATGTTAAATCCCTTTTTTAATAATGCCGAGAATTCTTCAGGCGAATGTTTTTGTAAAAAACTGTCGGGGTCTTCTCCTTTTGGTAAGATAATGATTCTGTAGGAGATGTCCTGTGCCAGAAGATGGGAGACACCCCGCAAAGCTGCTTTGATTCCTGCCTCATCTGCATCAAAAACCAGAAGGACAGTGGCACCGGTTCGTTTTATGAGACGGGCATGATGTTCGGTCAGAGAAGTGCCGAGCGTGGCTACAGACCATGGGAAACCTTTCTGATGCAAACGTATAACATCAAAGTATCCCTCGCTGATTAGAATGCGCCGTTCTTTGTTTATATGTGGTTTAGCCTGATGCCATCCGTAGAAGACTTTGCTCTTTTGAAATAAAAGATTCTCAGGGGAGTTAAGATACTTGGGTTCTCCTTTCGTGGTGATTCTGGCACCCAGGGCAATGCCTCTGCCGATCTGGTCGTAAATGGGGAAGGAGATTCTTTCTCTCAATTTGCAATAGAAGCCCCCTTCTTTCCTTTTTCCTATTATTCCCAGTTTTAGAAAAATATCGAGATTGAAAAAATTTCTCTGAAGTCTTTTTATAACGTTTTTGCCATTGAAAGGAATGTATCCCAGCTGGAACTCTTTGATCATATCCTCTCCAAAACCTCGCTCATGAAGGTATTGCCGGGCTTTACTGGATTCTTCTCCTTCCTGTTTTAAATACTGGTTGAACATTGAGAATAAAAATGAAAAAGCTTCCTGGATTTCTTCACGTTCTCTGGTTTTTTGTGAATCAAAGGTCGAGGTCCCTGAAAAATGAAAGGGTACGTTATATCGCTCGGAGAGTAGCTGGACGGCTTCTTTAAATGAAACGCTCTCAAAGTTCTGGATAAAGGTGATGGCATTTCCCCCTGCATTACAGCCAAAACAATGATAAAATTGGCGGGTAGGAGACACTGAGAAAGAAGGCTTGGTTTCACTATGGAAGGGGCAGGGGGCCATGTAGTTGCTTCCCACACGCTTTAACTGAATATAATGGGAAATAACGTCTACAATGTCTATTTTGTCAAGAAAATCTTCAATCGATTGGGTCACGACATTTTCTGCCTGGCTTTTTAATGATTATATATTGTATCTTTTTCAATACAAAATGAAACATGGCGGATTTTTTGAAAGTCAAAACTGGAGAAGCTGAGGAGTTTTAACGCAAAAAGACGCTTGTTTTTTTTCTGCTTAGCGTTACAATTCATCATATAATAAAAAACTTATTCAAGATAAAGTGATACTGTGAAAACTGTCAGATTTATTTTTGTGCACATTTTTCCGCTCTGTTTGTTGGCTGCTCTGGCTGACTCCCGATATTATAATCAAATCTTATCAACAGTTAGAGAATTGAAAAGAGAAGGGGATTTTTTGAGGATTGAGCAAAAGATTGGGCCTGTAAGTAGAACATCTATCAAGCGATATCGACCAGAGGTTGGTATTTATTTAGAAAAAAATTCCCCTCTATTTTTCTTGTTCCCGAAATAATAAAAAAAGTAAAAGTACCACTGGAAGACACTGATAATCCGAATCATCAGGCACAGCACTGGCATGAG
>PWGE01000108.1 GCA_003554345.1 Candidatus Sumerlaeota bacterium
AATCAGGGGTAATCCCCACCCATAGCCGTATACTCCCATATAGCCCAATCCCAGCCAGGGGTTTCCGGTTCGGGCTATCATCCCCAGGATGCCTACAACCACCGGACCTATGCAGGGTGACAATAAAAAGCCTGAGATGATGCCCATTATGAGCAGAGAGAGGACTCCTCCTTTGAATTTCGGAGCCTGTCCCTGTTTGAAGGGTAATCGGAAAGTGTAAAGACCGAATAAAGAAAATGCCATTGCCATAAAAAGAACGGTTATGAATACCAGAAACCATATACTACCCAACCATTCGCCAATTATGAAGCCGGTGAAAGCTGAAAGTACTCCCAGAATGCTAAAACTGATGGTCATGCCGGTGACAAAAAGGAAAGCACGTAGGAGATTTTTAGGCAAAGTATTTTCACTGTGTACTCCGATAATTCCCAGGGTGATGGGTATCATGGGGTAAATACACGGAGTCAAAGAGCTCAATAATCCCATGCCAAAAAGAATAAAGATAAGCATCACGGAGGCTTCATCAAACATCTCTCTTTCCGGCTTATCTTCTTCCGGTGTGACCTGCTGGACAGGCAGCGGTTCTTCAGCAATGTCATCTTCATTGATGGTCAGGGTTCTGGAAACCGGCATATAACAGATCTCTTCTTCGCAAAGCTGGTAGCTTATATCAATTGAAAGAGGAAAAACAATTTCATCCCGATATTCAAGGTAGAGATGAAAATAATTTTCCTGACCGGCCAGGACTGATTGGATGCCTGTGTATACATTTTTTTCCTGGAGAGTCAGGAACTCTGCATTGAGAAAATAAAAATCCTCAGAGTCTTCTACCCTGAAATCTTCAGGAACCAGGGCATAACCATCAGGGATATCCATTTCTATTTCCAAAGCCAGCACTTTATCTTCGAGCCATGCGTTTGATACGTTTATATCAGCGGTGGGAGGGGTATCTGATGGAAGGATCCATAGAAAAAGGGTTATTAGAACTGAGAATACAAAGCGACGCATACTCATTTATTCTAACCTTGAAGCACTGATAGAGCGTCGTTCATAACTATAGTTAACCACTTTGACATTATTTGTCTGAAAGCGGTTGACGGGTTCAAGGTGTTCAAAAACCACCCCGTTATAATAGTTGGATTCACCGGTACCCGGGTCGGCAATAATCTTAATAGTCCCTTCCCGGGAGGTTGCTGTTCCTTCTACAGTGAGGGTTTTAGATTCTCCCGGACCAAGTTCTGAAATGAAAGAGCGTGACGTAAAATCCCGACCATTACGGGAATAAGAAACAAAAAACTGATGGGCCGTCATTTGACCGTGGTTGGCTATTTCTACGTCAAGTTTGATTCTGGAAGCATCCCGGTCCATCTCATTTAAGGTTACATTTTCCACTGCCAGATCAGGACGCATGAGATATCTTAAAGAAGCGTAAGCTACATTATTGTCATAGCAGATCTCATCGATAACTTTATGTTCGTTTACGGTAACCTTGAAATAACAGGGACCATAAATCGTTTCCGGATCGAGTTTAAAAACGAGCTTTTTTTCTTCAAAAGGTTCAAAGGACAGGGATTTGTGATGAGGCCAGGAACTCTGGCTTCGCATATTTTGCCAGTTAATATCCTCCGGATCAGAGATGTGTTCGCCATCTTCTTCCAGGGAGTAATAACTCCTGACCAGAACACGTGAAAAAGATTGAGGTGAATTATTTTTTACCCGGACCTTCACAAAAGAGCTGTTGCCGGCCGGTAAACCCCTGTGAGAAGTACGGATGTCTCGAATTTGAAAATCTGCTTTAGACTCCTTTTCTTCTTCCTCTTCCTCTTTTTCCTGGTCGTCTTCCATATGAGACCAGAATGAGAAGAGATCAATAAGTTTTCGCCAGCGACTGGGCTCAGTTTCAACTTCCATTTCCATATATCCATTGGCAAGGTCTTCACCAAGGGCGACCACTTCGCCATTTTTGTTAACAAAAAGAGCGCGGGCGATAAGTTTTTGAAGATTTGCATCCGGTAGTAAGACGGATGTTTCCCACTTCCCATCATTTACCTGAATATTTTCTCTTCGATAGATTTCGTGACTGTCTTCGTTGTAAAAGATAATCTTGCCTTTTCCGCTAAAATCTTCAGCAGGAAGATATTCCAGCCGCCTGTTATATGTTTCCCGGTCTGGTCTGCGAATGGTTCCGGATACTGTGACCGGCCGTCCGGGTCGGGGAGTGTCTATTTCAATAGAGGTGTTTAATTTGGGATAGATTGTATCCAGAGAGGGTTCTCCCAGGTAGACGTACATGTCATCTGTTACCTGGTTTCCCTGGCTGAGCTGAAAAAAAGTGCGTCCTGCAGTGACCGATTCACCCAATCCCAGATTATAGGGTGAAAAAAGGGTGTTGAATAAGCTTCGGGAGAGTTCCTGTTGCCAGTAAACCACCCCTTTGCCGGTAGGAGCGAAAACGGCAACTGAACCGGCATTGGGTCGGGTGAGAAAATCGGCTGAGATAGAATGATGCCAAGGAGGACTGTGATAGTCGAAAAACCCGTTCAGGCACGACATAACAACCATAAAGAAATATCGGTCTTTGTTTTCCAGGAGACGCACATCACTTCGCGGGGTCCCTCCCCCCAGGATAATACGTTGATGGGAAAAAAGATTGGGTCCTCCATGTCCGAGATAAAAGAAAAAAGAAGTGCCTCTGTTGAGATTCTCCAGGGCTTCAGCGGTGCATTCACGACTTCTTTTTCGCCTGTCGCGAATATTTCGTTCACTTAAAGGATACATGCGGTTGTCTTTAAAAGGATAATGCCGGAGATAGATGGGTTCCATAAAATAATCGCGGGGGACACCCCTTCCAAGAGCAAATTCTGCTTCTTCTTCATAACCGTTGTCAATAAGAAATGTCAACCGGTTCAGCCATTCCAGATCGTCATACTCAAAGGTTCGTTGTTGATAGGCAATTGTTTTGTCGATGATGTGTCTCAGCTGGTCCTGGGCATGGACCGGCCATCTTCCCAGATTAATATCGTTCAGAATACCTTCTGATAAACGAGAATAGAAGTTTTCATTAGCATCAGCTTTTGGTTCTTCAGGAGGACGATAGGAAGGCACGAAGTTTTGAATGTGAGTATTATAAAAGTTTCTGTAATCAATATTAGCATCACCAACCAGCAGGGCGTAAGAAGGAAGTGGGTCCTTACAATGTCGGAAAAGATGCCGTAAATATCTGTTGATAGAGCGTGGATCCAGGCTGCCATAGGAAAATTCCTGGTAGATCTGGTAAATATTGGCTACTTCCACTGATAGTTGCTTGTTTTCCTCAAGAAACTCTATAAAAG
>PWGE01000025.1 GCA_003554345.1 Candidatus Sumerlaeota bacterium
ACCGGCGGAAAACTTATCGAACTAAACCCGGAAAAAGATAATGATTCCTATATAAAAATTGATGGCACCTATTACCTGCAGCGCGGGCGTGGAATGGGATTAATAATACTGGATTCTGAAGGAAGCATAAAACATAAGAAGATTTACGATACCTACCGATGCTTTTTCGAGGCCCAGGAACTTGCCGACAAACTGGACTCAGTTCCTGCCGGGCACTATATCCTTTTACGTTCCCATGACGAAATAACCAGAAATCTGACTCACAATGCCTTTCTCAGTCTGCAAAATCTTGGTTTTCAAAAAGTACGCGAAGAAATTAAAGATATCACAGATTCAGTATCTTTGGAATATATTGAAGACGATGGTAAACGGGCTCTCGCCCAGAACATTGGTATACGCATTCACGGAGGCGTCACAAGGAGTTATCCCAATAAGAGTATTCGTCTTTATCCCCGCAGCGACTACGATCAATCCAACTCCTTAGATTATGAATTCTTTCCCGGTCACACAAAACGTGGAACGGGAGAACCTTTAAACTCTTTTCGTCGTCTTCTCCTCCGCAATTCCGGGAACGATTCAGACAGATGGAGTCGCTCCACATTTTTCCGGGATGCTTTTATGCAGCAGCTGATTGCCGACATGGGTATTGATTACCAGGAATATCAACCGGTTATATTATTTTTGAACGGGGAATACTGGGGCATTTATAATCTCCGGGAACGGTTAGACCCCCACTATCTGGCTTCTCATTACGACGTCGAACCCGATGAGGTGACTATTTTAGAAAGAGAAGGGGCTTTAGACCATGGAGACCCTGCAGACCGGCTTCATTACTTGAAACTCATTCAGTACCTTGAAGAAAATGATATCACTTCTTCAGAGCACTATCAACATATCAAGACCCAAATGGACATAGATAATTTTATCCTTTACCAGGCATATCAAATCTATGTTCGTAATACCGATTGGCCGGGAAATAACATTGTCTTCTGGCGGTACAACCGCGACTCATACGACCCTGAAGCACCGGCAGGCAAAGATGGGCGATGGCGCTGGATGGTTTTTGATACAGACTTCGGGTTTGGCTTGCGCGGTGGAAGCGAAGCCTTTACTCATGATACCCTTTCTTTTGCCACGGAACAGGGTGGGACTGAATGGCCTAATCCTGACTGGTCGACTTTCCTTCTTCGAACCCTTTTGAAAAATGAAACTTTCAGGGAAGAGTTTATCTCACGATTTGCCGGCTTATTGAACACCTGGTTTCATCCCGACCGGGTCACTGAAATACTTGATGAATTCCAGATTCGCTATCAATCATCCATACCGGAAAATGTCAACCGCTGGAGAGTACCCAACTCTTTTAACCAATGGCGCAATAACGTTGAAGGTATGCGGGAATTTGGAGAAAAACGTCCCTCTTACGTTTTTCAACATATAAAAGACTATTTTAACATGGACGGTATTATTGAGGTCACACTTGATGTTAATACTGTTCAAGGAGGCACCATTCAAATTGATAAAGAGCATTTGCACTCCTCTCATCCGGCATTAAGTCATGATATTTATCCATGGGAAGGAAAATATTTCCAGAATTTTCCTCTGGAACTTCAGGCAAAACCTCATCCCGGCTACGAGTTCAGAGGATGGAGTGGTTCTCATGAGAACGCTTCATCCCAGCTCACCCTGACACCTGAAGAAGACATCACTCTCACGGCACATTTTGAGTGGAAGGGCTTTGAAGGAGATGCTATGAATCCCGAGGCACACAGGTTACAGGAAAAAGCCTACCAGTTCAACTACTGGTCTCCTTCAGAGCCAGAAGGGTCTTTCCCTCCTCATATGGCTTTCCAGCAATCCCTGGTAAACGACCCTGACCTGAAGGAAGAAATGACGCATCCCTACCATATACCATATACCAGTAAAGAAGAGCATGAATATCATGAAGATGATATTCATAATATCGGCTTTCCTTACAACCTGACGAGGCGAACCCGCATCAATGCCTTCAGACACCATGGAATATCTTTGATAAACACTGGACGGGGAAGAGATTTAGGAGCTGTTGTTCTGGCTTTAGATACCAGGGGCGTCAGCCAGGCACATCTCTCCTTTACTGTCGGGACCGTTCGTCCCAATAAACGCATATATGGACTCAGACTGCAATACCGTATCGGTACCGATCCTGATGGAAAATTCCAGGATCTCCTGATAGAAGGGGAACCTGTCGAATATATCAGACAGAGCGAGGTTCATGAAGAACGCTTTGAAAACATTTCACTGCCGGATAAAATAATGGGTGAAAAGTATATCCAACTCAGATGGAAATATTATCATATCCAGGGGGACGAGGGACCGCGTGCTGAAATGCGTTTGGATAATCTTGAGGTCACACCCTTAGAAAAGACTTCCATAGAAAAGGGGAACTGGACTCAGTTCCGGTAGTTGTATACCCCTGCTTTTCCGGTATAATAAGCAAAATAAATCCGGAAACCGGACGGCTTGTTTCATGAAGTCATTGTCTTTATATATAAGTCTTTTACGACCACATCAATATACAAAAAACTTCTTCATCTTTTTACCTCTTTTCTTTGGCGGAAAGTTGTTAGTCCCCGGCCTGCTGGGACGTACGATTCTTGCCTGGTGTGCTTTTTGTATGGTAACCAGTAGTGTGTACATCTTCAATGACATCATAGATCGAGATTTTGACAGAAAGCATGATAAAAAGAAAAATCGACCGATCGCCAGCGGTGCCATCTCTATTCATCATGCCTTAATGATCATGGGTTTTCTGGCAGTTATCGGACTTTCTATTTCTTATATTCTTACCCCTTTCATGTTTTTTCTGGCATTCGGTTACATGATTATGAATATTGCCTATTCTTTAAAATTAAAACATATAGCTATTATTGACGTTTTCATCATCGGGATAGGCTTTCTCATACGCATCTTTATTGGTGGCGTGGTAACCGGGATCACACTTTCTATGTGGATTATCCTTATGACCTTTTTACTTTCTCTTTTCCTGGCACTTGCAAAACGACGTGATGATGTGCTTATTTTTGTACAAAGCGGCGTTAAAATGAGGGAAGTGGTCGATGGCTATAATATCCCCTTCCTGGATACTGCTATGGCAGTCATGTCTTCTATTCTTATTGTTTCTTATATCATGTATACTGTTTCTGAAGATATGGCCGACCGGTTTCAGTCAGAGTACTTATATCTTACCGTCATATTTGTTATCCTGGGAGTGATGCGTTATTTTCAACTGACTTATGTGGAAAAGAGGTCAGATTCTCCCAGTGTCATTCTTTTGACCGATCGTTTCCTGC
>PWGE01000361.1 GCA_003554345.1 Candidatus Sumerlaeota bacterium
AACTCAGAAGAAACCACCGTATCTGCTTTGAGTATGGGACCGCCTCAGGCGGAAAGTGCCCTTCGCGAAGCACTGGCTATGGGAGTAGATGAAGCCTGGTTGGTTTGTGATAAAAAGTTTGCGGGTTCGGATACCTGGGCAACGTCCTATACCCTGGCACGGGCCGTGGAAAAAATCGGTGATTACGACCTTATTATTGCCGGTAAGCAGGCATTTGATGGTGATACTGCGCAGGTCCCCCCTGAAATGGCTGAGTTTATTTCGCTGCCTTTCTGTGGGTTTGTACAGAATATTGAACAGTTGAAATCAACTTTTATGGTTGTGGATCGGATGACTGAAGAGGGGTTTAATCGTGTAGAACTCTCGTTACCTGCTGTAATTTCTGTTGTAAAAGATATCAATGTGCCCCGTTTACCATCGCTCAAGGGAAAGATTAGAGCTCGTAAAGCCACGATAAAGCAATTGACTGCCGAAGATATTGAGGCTGAGGAGGAAAATATCGGTATTAATGGTTCTCCCACCCAGGTGGTGAAGGTGTTTACCCCTGAATATAGTACAGATACCGAATATCTTGAAGGTGAGGCAAAGGAACAGGTAAGCACTCTTATATCTAAACTTCAGGAGGCGAATATTTTATGATTACGATAGATAAAGATACATGCATTGGTTGTGAAAAATGTATTCCTGCCTGCCCTTTTGGTGCTCTTGAAATGGTAGAGGGAAAGGCTGAGGTGAATCAGAATTGCACCTTTTGTGGGGCCTGTGTTGAAATATGTCCTGTTGATGCTATTACCAAACCGAAGTTGCACCTGGAAAGTGAAGACCTTTCCCATTTTAAGGGGGTTGGTATTTTTGTTGAGCAAAAAAATGGTGTCATACAACCCATTTCTTATGAGCTGGGAGAACTGGGGAGACGACTGGCAGAACAATCGGGTGGAGAGAAGCTCTATGCCTTTGTATTAGGAAATTCCATGAAGGAAGAATTAGATAATTTGAAACGTTATCCGGTTGATGAAATTATCTATGTGGAACATCCTGAACTGGAAAAGTTTAATCCGGATCTTTATGCCGATGTGCTTGCAGGTTGTTTGAAGAAGTATTCTCTTAATATTTTTCTGGCAGGTGCCTCAACCATAGGACGTTCCTTTATTCCTAAAGTGGCTGCCAAGGTGGGAACAGGATTAACTGCTGATTGTACGGACCTGGAAGTTGAACAGGAAGAGCGCCATTTAATCCAGACTCGACCGGCTTTTGGTGGAAATCTCATGGCTGTGATTAAAACAGCCCGTCATCGCCCACAAATGGCTACAGTACGCCACAAGGTGTTTCCCATGGCAGAGCCTTCTCAGGAGAAAAGTGCCAAAATTGTTCCCATTTCTTTTCCCCTGGAAAAGTTGCATTTGAAGCAGAAAGTGCTTGAAGTGGTTGAGGAAGTGGAAGGAATGATCCAGATTGAAGAAGCTGATATTATAGTGACAGGCGGCCGGGGTATAGGTAAACCTGAAAATTTTGAAGAATTGGAAGAATTGGCTCGTTTACTGGGTGGTGCTGTAGGCGCTACACGGGCAACAGTAGATGCAGAATGGATTGGTTATCACCATCAGGTTGGTCAGACCGGGAAAACGGTAACCCCCAAGCTTTATATAGCTATAGGAGCGTCGGGGGCGGTTCAGCATCTGGCCGGTATGAAAACTTCCAAAACCATTGTGGCAGTGAATAAGGACCCAGATGCCCCTATTTTCAACGTTGCTCATTATGCCATTGTAGGAGATGCCATGACATTTGTTCGTGAAATGGTGAGCCAATTAAAAAAATCTGCGGAGTGATTAATACGAAAACCGGAATGTGAAAGCCATCACATTCCGGTTCATCTTTTCTTAAATCTACCTTTTGAACTGGTATCTTGTATTTTTAAGGATAATTAGTATTATTTATGTTGTGATCTACAATGATATTACGGTTGTATTTCCGCTCTATTCCCTTTCTCATAATATTCTTTCTTTGCATGCTGGCGATTGCCCTTACGGGATTTTTTGCCGGTGCTTTCATAGGGGTCAGCAATAATTCGCATCTGATTTAATATCTTGAGGAATATCGGCCCGCCCTGGTCACTTCTGTTTATGACCGTTCGGGAGAGCATTTGCTTGCGGAGTTTTATAGACAATACCGGGAAACGCGTTCACTGGGACGCATGCCGGATGATCTTATCAATGCCTTTCTGGCGATAGAAGATCAGAGATTTTATGAGCATAGTGGGATAGTCCCCCAGCGAATTGTCAGAGCCGCTATTATCAATCTGCAGCAGGGAAGAATTTCTCAGGGGGCCAGCACCATTACTCAGCAACTGGCAAAAAATCTGGTAGCAGGCACCCAACGAACTATTACCAGAAAGTTCATGGAAATGCTGATAAGTTTTCAGATAGAACGCCATTACTCCAAGGACCAGATACTTGAATTGTACCTGAATCATATATTTTTAGGAGATAGAGACCATAATGCCCATGGTGTGCAGTCTGCGGCAAAAGCATATTTTGGCAAAAATGTGGAAGATTTAACCCTTGCCGAATGTGCTACTATTGCCGGTATGCCCAAAGCTCCTAATATGTATTCACCAGCCCGGAATCCGGAAGCTTCCCTTCGCAGACGAAACTATATCTTATATCGCATGCGATATTTAGGCTTTATTACCGAGGAGGAATATGAAGAAGCAGTCAATGAGCCCATTCAGGTAGATACATATCGCCCACCAAAAAATGAGAAGGCCCCTTATTTTGTTGAGTACATGAAGCGCAAGTTGGCCAACCATCCGGATATTGGGTATGATGGTCTCTATCACAGGGGATTAAAGATCCATACTACGCTGGATATGGATATTCAGGAAGTCACTGACAGGCATCTTAAAGAAGCACTTCCTGAAATTGAAGCACGGTGGCAACATAATAGAAACGAGCGGGGACTGTATTTATGGGAAAAAGATGAGCCATTAAAAACTAACTGGCGGCATCTTGTACGTATTGATAGGGTGACGGAGGATACACTATATGTCAGTTATCGGGATTACAGGTCGGAAATAGAATTACCCGACCCCTTACCCTATCATCAGCCAGACCAAATTCTTCGACCCAACTATTTTGTGGAAATAACTGTTCTATCTATTGATGAGGAAAACAAGAGATTCGAGGCAAAGTTGAATGATGAGACCATTTTACAGGGAGCTGCAGTAGTTCTGGAAAATGCTACCGGCAATATTCTGGCGATGACAGGAGGGTATGACTTCTTTGATGAGGATAATAACGGACAGTGGAATCGTGCCACTCAGGCTTACAGG
>PWGE01000252.1 GCA_003554345.1 Candidatus Sumerlaeota bacterium
AGATAAGAAAGAACGCAAAGTCAAAAAAGGTCGCAAATCCGCCAGAGGCGGCCTTTCAGAAAGACCATGACAAACATTGTGAAAGAAACGTCAAATTATCTCAGGGTAGAGACGCAATATTTTGCGTCTCAAAAAGGTTTTATTTTCAGAGGAGGAGAAAAAAAACACCGGGAAAAATTGTATCACGGGAATCTGCGCAGGAGATGCAAAGCGATACATGATAGATGAATCTCAGGTAATAAAAATAGGTGTTTACTCAAAAAAAACATGCAGTGTTGTGTGAAAGCTCATGGCATGACGTTTATTATTTTGGTGTAACTCAATAAAATGTCCTACCTGCCCGAATTTGTATTTGAAACACGCCAGGAAAGTTAAAGTTCAGTCAAATGAAATAGAAAATTCAGGGTTGAATTTTCGGTAGTACTCTTCAAAAGTGACGTATTTTACATTATACTCTTCCAGAGAGTTGAGCCAGGATAAAAATTCATCAAACCATTTCAGGACAATGCCATCATTGTAGGCTTTTCTTGTAAAGTGGTCATGAAATAAAAAAGACCATTCTGTGCGTGTTTCTGCAGCCGCAAGAAAATCCTTTTTTGCTCTTTCAAGCCTTTCCTCAAAATCTTTATCTGTTATTGCCCAGGTATAATCCAGGCCCCTGGGGCATAATCCATAACTGAACTCAGATCCGTCTTCAGCAGTATCAGCTGATGGAACATCAATGAATCCCATGCGGTAGAGTTTTTGAACATCTTTTTCAGGCATATACAGGCTGTCTCCTCCCGGAGCGACATAGCTGACAACCTTTTTTCCGGTAGCCGCCTCAAGCATCATACGACCTTTCCGGATTTTTTCAAATCGTTCTTCTCGGGTATATCCATCAATATCCGGTGTATAAAGGTCGTGATCGGACCTTCCGGTAAAAGGACAACGATGATCGTAACCATGTTGGGCAATCTGATGTCCGCGTCGTCGGTAATCACGAATCTGTTCTGCCATTTTCCCGTTTTGATTGGGTTTCTGAATCAGCCGCCTGGGAATAGTTGCCAGGATGGTCCGGGCACCGTGTTTTTCTGCCACATCGAGGAAGGCGTCCATTTCCTGTGGCTGAATGTCTGTGTTTAACATAAACAGGTCATCTACCCGAATGAAGACATATATATCTTTAGAGGTATCTCCTCCGAAAACACTTAAACCGATTACCAACAAAATTGTCAAAAAGAACACTTTTCTTTTCTTCATTAGAGACGGTTCTCCTTATCTCATGTTGCTCATATGCTGAATGCTAAATATGATGTAATATACCCCTGTAAGCTGAAATAGCAAGGGTGTTTTTTAAGTAAAAACCCTGTAATAGGGGTTTTTTATGACTTATTTTCTGCTGATAACGATTGAGTTAGAACGGGTGAATATCTGAAAATTGTATTGCGTCAGGTTTGTCAGGATGACAGGAAGACTACCACGAAGAATAAAAATCACCATAACTTCCAGGAGAAGAATATGAGTATCGAGGATATTTTGGATAATGATTCCGGCAATAAAACAACCGGAAAACTGATATATCCAACAAGATGAATAAGAGAGGGTGATACAGGATGGAGTTGAGAAAAAAGCCGCCGGATCGGACTGTTAAGAGAAAAACGTAAAAAATGAAATTTCACAGGATTGAGAGTTGTCGAATTCAAATCAAGGTCGGCTGGTGGCATATGCCTCTCACAGAGGAAAAATATCAAACCCATTCAGGCGGAGTGAAAGCTGGAAATTGGTGCTCTCCGGGAGTTGAAAATAGAAGCTTTCTATGATCTGCAATGCTGTCAATGTTGGGCTTTCGTGCTCTACAGAAGAGCAGGAGAAAGAATAACCTCCTCTAAAAATAGAACTCTTTTGAGACGCAAAATATTGCGTCTCTACCCTGAAAAAAGAATAAACCACAAAAATTACGAAAAAACACGAAATAAAGATAATATCCTTCTTTCCGAGAGTCTCCTCTGAAAATAAAACCCTAAAAAAGAGGTTTTACATCGATGATACGGGGATGAAGTCGAGATAAGTCCAGAAAGAATAAGAAACCAGAAAAATTTGCATCGATGAACAGGATGAAGAGGATAAAGACTCCAGAAAAAGAGCAGACCAGGAAAAGAGATTTAACATGATGAACAGGATGAAACAGGATGCCAGAAAAGATAATGTTAGCAGATCCTGGAAACAGAATAGTATCTTTTTTTCGTGGTTTATTCTCCTCTGAAAATAGAAATACCTTAAGAATTCAGAAAAAGAAGAACAACTAAGAAAACAGAAAAATATTGCTTAGAAGTTCTATACTCCCGGGTTGCAATTTAGCAGGGCAGACACGCAGGTCTGCCCCTACGGATGGAATGATCGCGGAGATTAATACAGGGCAAACACATAGGTTTGCCCCTACCAATGACAATAAACTCTTCAAAGTATAATGCACATTGGTAAAAAATCTTGCACTTCATTATTGTATTACTGCTGTTCCCGGGAGCGCCGATTCCCGACTTACAGTCCGCCACTGGCGGAATCGGCATCTTCTTCTTATTCTTATTCTGAAAGTTCGCCTATGGTGGTATCGGCATCTTGTTCTTATTTTCATCATTGGTGCCAACCCTCGCGCTGGAATGAAGAACCCCTCAAAAAAAGTGTCGGGAAAAGCAAAAAAGGACCATTATGCGTGGTGAAGTTACGAATGTTTTAAATAATACTGTTCAACTATTTCACAGATAAGATGGAGAGCTAACAGGTGTCCTTCCTGAACTTGAGCTGCATCATTGCCGGACGTATGTAAAACCAGCCGGCAATGAGGATCAATAGCGGCAGGTTGAGAGCCACTGCAAGCCAAGGTGTTCATCGAAAGGTCACGAGCTGAGGGCAAAGCATGCAGAAGATTAGGAGAATTTCCACTGGTGGTCAAAACCAGAAGAGCGTCATCACATTTGCCCAGTGCCTGAACCTGGCGGGCAAAGACCCCTTCAAATCCGGCATCGTTAGGGTAAGCAGTTAAAATGGATGTATCGGTGGTCAGGGCAACCATAGGTAAGGGTTGGCGCCACTTCTGAAGTCTTACTACGAATTCAGCCGCCATATGTTGAGCTTGTGCGGCACTGCCACCGTTGCCACAAATCAGAATTTTGTTTCCGTTATTGATGGTTTCAATAAGAACTTTGCCTATTTCTTCTACCTTTTCTTTCCATTTTTGATCTTCAAGTATTTTGAGCAGGTTTTCTTTTTTTGCCAGGCACCAATGATCAATCTTTGGTATCTGGCGGTTGTGATTGGTCATTTTTTTCGCCACTATTTCCTTTCCT
>PWGE01000384.1 GCA_003554345.1 Candidatus Sumerlaeota bacterium
CATACATGTAATTAGCACTGATACATTAGTCGAATCACCTGTTGTAGCTTCTTGGGTTAACCAATCTTTAATAAACATGGAAGCTGCCGCAAAAGAACAATCCTTGCCTGTTAAATCTCATCGGTTAACCCCAAAAGTTAAAAATACATTTTGGGTCAACTTAATAGGCAAAGGCTATCCAGCTCCACGGCAAAATTTTAGGTGGTGCACAAGCCGCTTAAAAATAGAACCTTCCAATCGATTCATCCAAGAAGTTATTGCTAACAATGGAGAAGCAATCATTGTATTAGGCACTAGAAAAGCAGAAAGCAAAAGTAGAGCAAAAGTGATGAACCGTTACGAAGTTCAAAGAATAAAAGATCACTTGAGCCCAAATGCTAACTTAACCAACTCACTTATTTTTTCACCTATAGAAAATTGGAGTAACGATGATGTATGGCTTTATTTAATGCAAAATAAAAATCCCTGGGGGTATTCGAATAAAGATCTATTAAGTATGTATAGAGGAGCTACAGCTGATGGCGAATGCCCTTTAGTTGTTGATACTAGCACACCTAGCTGCGGGAACAGTAGGTTTGGCTGTTGGGTATGCACTTTAGTTGAAGAAGACAAATCAATGGCTGCAATGATAATGAACGATAGCGAAAAAGCTTGGATGACACCGCTTCTAGAATTTCGTAATGAAATAGGGGATATGAACAAAGATCGTGAGCGTAGAGACTTTAGACGTATGGATGGAAAATTACTTTTACACAATGATAGGCTGGTTCATGGGCCATATACAAAAGACTGGAGAGAATATTTTTTAAGAAGGCTTCTAGAGGTTCAAGAAATAGTGAACAAAAACAAACCACCAGGTTTTCACAAATTAGAACTAATATCTTTCGAAGAGCTTAAGGAAATAAGAAGAATATGGCTTGTTGAAAAACACGAATTCGATGACAAATTACCAAAGATATACAAAGAAGTTATAGGCGAAGAGTTCCCTGAAGATGATAGATTTCTTGGGAAAGGACCTTTTCAAGAAGATGAGTGGAATATTTTACAAGAAATATGTGGAAATGATGACATACTATTTGAATTACAAGCTTCACTCCTTGATATAGAACAACACACCCTTATGTTAACATCAAGAAAAGGAATCTTGGAAAAACTAGAAGAACAGGTACGCCGTTGTTATTATTCTGATGAAAAAGACGCTGAACAAATTGCTAAAAAGAAATTCGAACAACTCCAAATAAAGTAGGTGTATTATTTGATATTAAAAGAATTAACACTATACGACTTTGGGATATTTTCAGGGAAACACTCAATAAAATTTGATAACAGCAATTCTAAGGAAAATATTATATTAATAGGTGGATTAAACGGACGCGGGAAAACAACCATCTTAGAGGCTATTTTGCTTGCTTTATATGGCAAGCGCTCCCCTATGATCACTGAAAGTAACCTTTCATATTCTGCCTACTTAAGAAAAACAATTAATAATAGAAGCCCTAACAATAATGCTTATATTAGTTTGCAATTAAGCATTCCAACTAGTGAACAAGTTTTGGATATTGATATAAAAAGGTATTGGTCAGCTGAAAATAGTAGAATCACTGACACTCTTCAGGTTTGGAGAAATTCACATCAAGATAAATATCTTAGTAAAAATTGGGACACCTTTGTAGAAGAATTACTCCCTGTTGGTATTTCCGGTTTGTTCTTCTTTGATGGGGAAAAAATTAGTCGCTTAGCAGAAGATAATTATACCAGTGAGGAAGTCCAGGACTCTATAAAGGCATTATTAGGCATAAATGTGGTCGACCGGTTATTAATAGACATGAAAAGGTTAGCCCAGAAAAAACAAAACAATATAGAAGACCCAAAAATAAAAGAAGAGTTAACTGAAAAACAAAAGGAACTAAGTGAGACAGAAAAACAAATCGCAAAATCTAAACAAGAAAGAGCCAACTTAAAAACTAAGCTCATGCGACAAGAAAACTTAATGAAGGAAAAAGAACAAGATTTCTTGAGACAAGGCGGGACCCTAAAAGCAAACCGAGAAACACTACAGGAACGTAAAAAAACTTTAAGCGAAGAGCTGAGTGTAATAAAAACAGATTTAATCAATGCAGCTAGTGGCCCACTTCCGATGTTATTAGTTCAATCATTGTTAGATAAAATAAAAGAAAATACGAAAAAAGATGAAAGCGCTATTATTGCTGGACACGTCTCTAACTATATAGAGGATTATAACGAAAAGTTATCGGCGGCATTTGAAAATATAGAATTAAGTACTGCACAAAAAAAACAGATTAAACAACTAATGGAGCATGAAGAGAACAGGCTAAAAACTCAAAAGTCAAGTGAATTACATTTTAGTTTATCACCAGTTTCCTTACAATTAATCGATGAAACAATGAGCTATGAAAACAACAAGGAAATAATCGGCGATCTAAAAGAAAAAATAGCAAAAATACACGAATACGAAACAGAAAAAGAGCAAGTAGAAAACTATTTGCATGTTGATACAGAGGATATGCAAGTTGAAAAAGCTTTAAATAAAATAAAAGAGCTTAATGCCAGTATAAATGAGATAGAATCAAAGATAGAAGCAATTGACAAAGAAATTGATCGTCTTGATAATATAAAAACCCAATTGGAGTCGAGAATACAAACTTTAACAAGAAATGCAGCAGAAGCAGAACATACTGAAGAAGATGCTAAAAGAATTTTAAAGTACGCAGCGATAACACAGGAGAAAATGCATGAATTTAAGAAGAAGCTAACAGTAAAAAAAGTATCTGAATTGTCAGAACGAATCACCGCTAGCTTTCACCATATTATTGGTAAAGAATCACTGCTCTCAAGGGTTGAAATAGACCCTAACACTTTATACTTATCAATTTATGATGAAGAAGGAGAAATCATAAAAAGTCAACTTTCTGCAGGAGAAAAACAGATACTTTCTGTAGCAATCCTTTGGGGACTAGCACAATCAAGTGGTTATAAGTTACCGGTAATTATAGATACGCCACTAGGGCGTTTAGATTCTTCCCACCGTGCTAACTTTATTTCTAATTACTTGCCATATGCAAGTCATCAAGTAATAATCTTTTCAACTGACGAAGAGCTACATGATAACTATTTACAACTTTTACAGGCACATATACACAAAAAATATCTTTTAAATTATAACGAAAATACAAAGGCAACTTCTGTTGTGGAAGGTTACTTCCAAGGTGCAGCTTCATGATTGTAAAAACCATACGATTATCAAGTAAAGCTAAAGATCAGCTAATCAGACTTAAAAGTAGAACTGGCATACAAAATTGGAAC
>PWGE01000053.1 GCA_003554345.1 Candidatus Sumerlaeota bacterium
GAATGCTTCATGCAAAGGAGAGAGCCCGCAAAGTCAAAAAAGTTCGCAATAAAGATCCTGATAAATATTTTGTGACAGAAACACGAAATTATCTCAAGGTAGCCACGCAATATTTTGCATCTCAAAAAGGTTTTATTTTCAGAGGAGTTCCTCACGCTGATACAGACATCAGCGCCACCAATCATGAAAACAGACTCTTTTCAGGCAGTCTTTATCTGAAATTCCATCCTGTTTATCCTGCAAATCGATGTAAATATTCAGGATTCTGTATCATGCTCCGGGGGCTTTATCCTGTTCCATCATGTCAATCCTTGTTAAATCTCTTTCCGCCTCTGGAGGATTAGCGGGTTTGACGGGCGCCTCTGCGTGATACAATCTTTTTCCGGGCTTTTTCTGCTTTGTTCCTCTTTTCGAGTATTTCGTGTGTTTCGTGGTTAAATCCTCTGTTTCTTGGAAGTCTTCCCTGGCAGTTTTCTGTATCCGTTCCCCAGACTCTTCATCCTGCCCATCGATGCAAATTATCTTTTCTTTTCCCCCTAAACTTAGCGGGCTCCGCCCCTCCGCGTGATACAATCTTATCTGCTTTATCCCGGCTGTTACATCTTCTTTCAAACCTCTAACTTCTAACTTCTTAACCCCATCCTATTTATCAAGTAAATCGATGTTAAATCAGTGCTATATGATACAATTAGATTGATAAGAGAAGTGGTGATTCATGTTAAAAATAAAGCAGTACGAAGATAACATAAAAAAATTGTGTGCTCAATTATCTGTTAAAAGAATGTCAATATGTGGTTCGGCGGCAACGGATCAATTTGGTCCTAAAAGCGATATTGATGTTATTGTAGAATTTGATAGAAAAGCGAACAAGAACCTTTTTGATGAATATTTTACTCTTAAAGAAGAACTGGAAAAAATATTCAACAAGCCTGTAGATATTATTATTGAGCGTTCGGTCAGGAACCCATTTTTGAAAGAATCTCTCGATTCTACAAGAAAGGATATATATGTCGCATCAAATAAATAAACACCTTTTTGACATAAGGCAGGCAATTGAAGACATCGAGAGTTTTTTAAATGATAAAAAGTACCATGATTTTACCAGCGGAACGTTGATTCAATCTGCAGTGGAACGCAAGTTAGAGATTATAGGGGAGGCACTGAATAGAATTAAAAAAAAGATCGCCAGGATTCTGGACAATATAACTGACGCACATAGAATCATCGCATTCAGAAATGTTCTCATACACGGTTACGATAATCTGGATTCAAAAATCATCTGGGATGTTTGCCACTATAACTTATCGAAACTAAAAGAAGAGATAAATAATTTAATGGATAATTGATCGTTGTCTAGCCAATTATTAAGTAGACAGTCCGCATAATCAGTATCACACCCTTTTACTCTTCAAACATTCTCACTTCAAACCTCTTCTCCCCATCCTGTAAATCCTGCCTATCGATGTTAATAATCCGGGGTATTTCTCCCATTTTCAAACTTCACTTTTCAAACTTCAAACTTCGTTCCATCCTGTCAAATCTTCTGTTTTCCGTAACCCCCATTCTGACAGCAGCATCCTTATATTCCACAGTTTATTCAAGCTTGCTAATTTAATAAAAGAGAATAATATTATTCTAAGGCACTTTAGACTTAGCAAATAATATTAAACGGAGGTTAACATTATGGAATCGGTTACTGTTACAGAAGATTTTCAAGTAAAGATTCCAGAAAATATCCGTAAAGCTTTAAACATTCATCCAGGCCAGAAAATCCAGGTCATTCAGTATGGCAGCCGGATAGAATTTATTCCTGACAAGGAACTCAAAGACATGCGGGGTTTTTTTAAAGGTATTGATACAACCGTAAAAAGGGAAGAAGATCGGATATGAATGTTGTTGACTTTATCCGAAGATGTCACCTTTATGAAACTTAGCTCCCTCTGCGGGCTCCGCGCCTCCGCGTGATACAATCTTATTCTCTGTAATTCCCATTCTGAATCACAGAATTTCTATCTATTAACTATTACTTATTACTTCTTATCTAACAAAGAAGGCTTTCAAGGATTTTTCAGCTGCTTGCTGAGCATGAAAACAGACCATATCAAGAGCAGAGTCCTCATGTGAAATCTCGTGAGAAGCACACTTTAAATCACTTTCAGCTTTTTTAAGCCAAAATTTGGTTCTTTTGAATTTATTCATGAACCAGAATACCGTTAACAAGACCTTCGTAAGAGACACTGTTTTTATCTTCAAGAATTTCGTTAATAAGAGATGCCGGGCGTACAATAATATCTGCAGCAATGTTATATTCAAACGCCAGATAAGTCCTGATTTCTGTCAAAATCTCTCTCTTTTTTTGACGGTCAAGAGCCTTCGAGATAAACACGAGGAAATCCCAATCGCTGGAGGAATCTGAGTTACTGCTCGACCTGCTGCCAAATAAATAGACAGAACGAACCTGAACATTATGCTGATTGAATATTCTGCCTATTACCTCAGCCAGCTGACGAGCCCTGGAAATGTTAGAATTCATTGTAATATAAACCCATTTTTATCTGAATTTAATTGTATCTTTTTTCTACGCTGATTCAATAATCATACATTAAGCTCAATACAAATCGTTAAGACTCTGGTCAGGCTTGTTTGGAAATGCAATGTATTTATAAGATGAGTGATCTTGACTGAAAGTCTATTTTCTACAGCATCCTTCTATTTATTACGGGACCTGTTATTTAAATGATATCGAGTCTTGCATGTAGCCAAGCAGGGCTCAAATAAAACGAATATATGCAGCAATCAGTTTCTAAAGCGATTTTATGGCCCGTCCAAGCTGCCGGACAAGCTGACGTTATCAAAAGGCTTGTAATGGTTATCAAAGGTGAAAAAAAAAGAGCACAGATACAGGAAAGTTGGGGTTCACGGCACAGGGAAACATATTTAGACAACTATTTATGAGGCCTATCTTTTTTCTGAGGCATGGATTTCTTTGTTGTTTTTTCCCAAATATTTACGCCTTCGCGTTTACGCGTGAGGTAATATTAATTCGGTCTTCTTCTCTCTTTTCCAATAGTTCTCTATCTTCCTGAAAGTTCACTCTGGCGGATTTGCGATCTTTTTTTATACTTTGCGATCTTGGTGTATTTGATTGGTTTTATCTTAACAAGTATTTCCCGGTCTTCTTTGCGGCTTTGCGAACTCCTACCCTGAATAGAGTATAATAGTTATAGTAATGCATATGAAATACAGGAAGCAGAAAGCCCGGCTTAGCGAGTAGGCCGTGAGCCTGACGCAAAGTATGGGCTCTGCTTCCTCCTGA
>PWGE01000152.1 GCA_003554345.1 Candidatus Sumerlaeota bacterium
CAAATGTATCATCTTCTTCGATTTCAAGACCATCATCAGCGATCTGCCAGACACCTTCGATTACTACTAAAGAATCTACAGTTCCCTGGAAAACTGAATCTACATTCACAGCTAATGTAATGACATCATCTTCACCTAGTACCGTTTGATCGTAGAACCAAATTGCATCTTTATCATCATCAGTACCTGCTTCAAGAATCTCGTCATCTACATATTCACCGTCTTTGGTAAGTTCCACCCAAACTTTTTCACCATCAACATCGATCTGTTGAGGTTCAATTACATATCCGTCCTCGAGTTCTAAGGATTCGCCTACTCTAAGTGTCCAGCTATCATCAGTATCCATTAAGAGTTTGGATAATTTATCGACATCATAGCTTTCATCACTTACATCTTCTACAAGTGGTCCATCTTCAAATACCGGCACATATTCTTCAGCCATAAAGCCAATTTGTGGGTATTCTTCGGAGCCACTGAAGTTGAACTCTGATTCAATTTCTTGTGGGAATGTCTCGTAGACAATACCAGGATCTCCTGCACTAGATTCATCATCCAAGCTTCTTGTTACGTTTACAGAAATCATTTCTGAATGCCTGTTCTCGTCAAGGTCATACCAGAAACCTGCAAATGAGAATCCTTCTTCAGAGTCATATATTGCAGGTGTTTCATCTGTTGGTACTGCAAATCCTGTTGATGTCCATGTAACCCACTCTTCATAGAGTCCATTATCTTCTAAATCAACTACAGTACCTCTAACTTCATACTCACCTGGATCAGTGACCTCTTGCATGAGATAGAACCTTAGTTCATCACTGTCAGCCATTCGGAAATAAAGATCTTCCATTACATTCCTTGTTTCATCTGCTCTAAGAGTAATTGATGATTCGAGTTGCATCTCAATCATATCAGCAACTGAAGTAATCTCCATATTTCCAAATACGTCATCTTCTTCTATCTCAAGTCCGTCATCTGATACCTGCCAGACACCTTCAATTACTACCAAAGAATCAACAGTTCCTTGGAAAACTGAATCTACATTTATAGCTAATGTTGTTACATCATCTTCACCAAGCACAGTTTGTTCGTAGAACCAAGTCCTATCTTCATCAGCTTCATCTACTTCAAGAATTTCGTCATCTACGTACTCACCGTCTTTTGTGAGTTCTAACCAAACCTTTTCACCATCAACATCAATCTGCTGTGGTTCAATTGCATAGCCTTCTTCTAGCTCGAGTGTTTCTCCAACTCTAAGTGTCCAGCTATCATCAGTATCCATTAAGAGTCTGGATAATTTATCGACATCAGCATCAAATGTTTCTCCAGTTTCAACAAGGGGTCCATCTTCATATACTGGCACATATTCTTCTGCCAAGAACCCAATTTGAGCAAATTTATATTGTTCACCTTTGAAGTCATAAAATGTTGCATTGACTTCTTCTGGAGCTGACTGATAGACTAAAACTTCAGAAATGTCATCATCTAGTGTCCTTTCTCCATCTGTAACCATTGTATTAAGTGTTATGTTCTCACTCGCAAGACCATCATCTAGATCATACCAGAACCCTGCAAAGTTAAGATGATCGGCCTTTAAAGATAGAGGGTTTTCCATTTTATCCCCATCAGACAGGTTCACAGGGGTTTCAAACTCAAGTTTTTCAAACTGAACTTGAGTATTGTTATCTGAATCCAAGCCTGTTACAGTCATATTGTCAAAGGTTTCAGTATCTGTAGTGTTTAGCTCTCCTAAAACACCTTCATTAAACTCCTTCCAGTCATCAAAGGTTTTAAGTTCAAAGTATGATACATTTTTATCATCCTGGTAAGCTTGACTCATATTGAAGTCATCTGAATGTGCAGTTATATTCCAATCATCATAAACTGTATCATTCAAACCAAACTGAACCCAGTGGTCAGTGTCATTAAATGTTACATTTACATTTTCTGCATGTAAGTTCCAAACCGGTCCCCTTATTTCAAGCTCGTCAACATAATCATCATTGTTGTTAGCACTTGCAGCACCAACTGCAAACAATGATATGAGCATTAAGACAACCAGTGTGATTCCTAATTTTCTCATTTTTCTTTTATCCTCCATAATTTTTTAATCATAATTCGAATACAATTTCGTATTCAGGATGTTGTGTGAGAGTTAAAATGATATTTAGCGTCTCAATAACGCTATTTCCAAGATATTGTCACCCTCATTATCCCGTCATATTGGATTAACAAGTATCCATTTATTTGGTCTATTATTAAATCTTTTGTGGTCAAATTAACCTTATTTTCATAAAATAAGTAATAAATAACGTTATATTTATCGACATGCGTCTTAATTTACTTATTTAGTTATAATAAGTTTTATTTTTACTTATAAAATAGGTTTTATCAGTATTTATTTTTATCTTCATTTTATAAGTCAAATAATAACTTATTATCATAAAAAAGGGTATTTTTTAACTTATTACAAAACCAAAACTGGAAAGTGCAATTGTTATAAATGAAAATATGATTCTAACTAAAACCAAGTTAGTACACAAAAAAGTAAATTTAGTAGAACAAAAGTTATTCGACGATTACTAACAGATAATCTAAAATGAAAAAAATGAGCTGCCGATTTACAGCTCATGTAACTTATTTTTTTATCAAATCTTCCTTAACAGGTACACCATCACTAAAATCCCAATTAGGCCAAGTACTGCTCCAAACCCAGGCGTAGGTTCAGGTTCGGGTTCTGGTTCAGGCTCTGGTTCTGGTTCTGGTTCTGGTTCAGGCTCCGGCTCAGGTTCTGGTTCTGGGTCAATTGGGTCGACCGGATCTACAGGATCAACAGGGTCAACTGGATCTACTGGTTCACCAACTGTCCTCTCAACGAATGGATAGAACCTAACTTCATTTGTATCATCTGCTACACGGAAGTAGATATCGCTCATTAAATGTTGTTTACTATCTCTTCTTAGAGTTAGTGTTGAATCGAGTTCCATCTCGATCTGACCGTCAGTGTTTGTGACCTTCATCTTACCAAACTTATCATCTGTATCAATATCAATACCATCATCTGATATTTGCCAGATACCCTCGATCACTACAAGACTGTCTACTGTACCCTGGAAAACCTGCTCGATATTTATTGCAAGTGTGATAATATCATCTTCGCCAAGAACAGTCTGGTCATAGAGCCAGGTAGTATCGGCGGAACCTACATCAATGATCTTATCATCAAGGTATTCTCCATCTTTGTTCAATTCAAGCCAGACCTTGTTACCATCAACATCGATCTGTTTTGGTACTAGACTATAACCTTCCTCAA